>JBIPNF010000020.1:0-18775 GCA_044373885.1 Flavobacterium sp.
TCCCGAATACTTCGATGAAATTTCCCCAACACAACGCGTTGGCGGAACCGTTACAAAAAACTTTAAAACCGTTCCACACGACTACAGAATGTATTCTTTGGATAATTCCTATTCCAAAGAAGATTTGATTGAATGGGAAAAACGAATTCAAAAAGTATTGGGCGATGTCTCTTTGGAATATGTATGCGAATTGAAATATGACGGTGCATCCATAAGTATTACCTATGAAAACGGACAATTAAAACGCGCAGTAACTCGTGGCGATGGTTTCCAGGGTGACGATGTTACCAATAATATTAAAACCATTAAGTCAATTCCATTAAAGTTAAAAGGGAATTTTCCTCAAAAATTTGATGTTCGTGGAGAAATTATTTTGCCGTTTGCTGGATTTGAAAAAATGAACCAAGAGCTCATGGATATTGGCGAATTACCTTATTCTAACCCAAGAAATACTGCTTCAGGAAGTTTAAAATTACAAGATAGTGCTGAGGTTTCAAAACGCCCCTTGGATTGTTTATTGTATTTTATAATAGGTCCAAATTTACCCTTTCACTCCCAATTTGAAAGTTTAGAAGGCGCCAGAAATTGGGGTTTTAAAGTACCTAAAGAACCAAGATTGGCTCGGAATTTAGACCAAGTATTTCAGTTTATAGATTTTTGGGATGTTCATAGACATAAATTGCCTTATGAAACGGATGGAGTAGTGGTGAAGGTCAACCTATTTCAGCATCAAGAAGAATTGGGTTTTACTGCAAAATCGCCCCGTTGGGCTATGGCTTACAAATTCAAATCGGAACAAGTTTCTACTCGATTGAACTCTATTTCGTATCAAGTTGGTCGCACAGGTGCAATAACGCCAGTTGCCAATTTAGAGCCCGTGCAATTAGCCGGAACTATCGTAAAGCGCGCTTCTTTGCACAACGCAGATCAAATTGCGAAATTAGATATTCGTATTGGCGATGAAGTATTTGTTGAAAAAGGCGGTGAAATTATTCCTAAAATTATTGCGGTCGATTTGAGTAAACGACCTGTAAATTCAATACCTACAAAATACATCACACATTGTCCTGAATGTCAAACGGAATTAGTGCGTTCTGAAGGAGAAGCCAACCATTACTGCCCTAATTTTTATGGCTGTCCACCACAAATTATCGGGAGAATTCAACATTTCATTTCGCGAAAAGCAATGGATATTGAGGGCCTTGGCGGAGAAACGGTAGCTTTGTTATTCAATAACGGATTGGTTCACAATTATGCTGATTTATACAAATTGACAGTGGAACAGATTTTGCCTTTGGAAAGAATGGCAAAGAAATCGGCTGAAAATTTGGTTAAAGGAGTTGAAAATTCAAAAAATGTTTCTTTTGAAAATGTATTATTTGCACTTGGAATTCGCTTTGTTGGGGAAACCGTTGCTAAAAAATTAGCGAAGCATTACAAAAATATTGACTCATTAAGCAAAGCCACTTTCATGGATTTGGTCTTAGTGGATGAAATTGGAGAAAGAATTGCGCAAAGTGTAATTGACTTTTTTGAAAACCCTATCAACAAAGAAATTATCGAACAGTTAAAAGCTCAGGGTTTGCAGTTTGAAATTGTTGAAAAAATTAACCCAAATGCTACCAATAAACTTGCTGGAAAAACCTTTGTTGTTTCTGGTGTTTTTGAGAAATTTTCACGTGATGATTTGAAAAAAGCAATCGAAGATAATGGTGGTAAGGTGGGAAGTTCAATTTCTGCTAAAACAGATTATGTAGTTGCGGGTGATAATATGGGGCCTGCAAAACTCGAAAAAGCAAATTCATTAAAGATTCCAATTGTTACTGAAGATGATTTTATAAAGATGGTAGATTAATTGCTCATTTTACTTTCATATTGAAAGTTTTTTATTGTAGCAATTATTTTTTTGGTCACTTCCTTTTTTTTCTTTAAAACAATTATTTTATTTTCAATATTGCCAATTTCTTTGATGACTAATATGTTATTTTCTTTTAATTCAGAATATACATTCATGCTTAAATAGATAATAACTGCTCCAGTAATTAATGTAAATAGGATATCAAAGTTTTTGTTCACAACATTTATTAATAATAATAGTAACATCATTAATAAAGCGAAGTAAAAATACCTGTATTTGATTTTTCTAAAATAGATGAATTTGATTTTAGAAATCTCGACATAAGTAGTCTTTTTATAAAAGGAAGAAATTATAAGATCTTTCCCTTCGATCTTTAAATTACTATTTAAAAGTTTAATCATAGTATTACAATAGTTAACTAGGGAATTATTGATTATTTAAGACTTATGAAACAAATATATTGTTTTAATTGTTAATAATTAAATGTTTTTAATATTTTTTATACGATAATACTTTTTCCGTTGTGAGATTTTGATTTGTCGTTGTCAAAATAGAAATCAATTCGTCCCAAATTTATTCCGTAACAACCCGCTTGATTGACAAGAACTTCCTTTCCTTCGCTATTTTTTAGTACGGTTGGCTTGTCTAAGAATGTATGTGTGTGGCCGCCAATAATAAGGTCAATGTCTTTGGTTAGCGTTGCTAATTTTACATCTGAAATTTTTTCTGGTTCCTCTTTGTATTTGTATCCAAGGTGAGAAAGGCAAATTACAAGATCACATTTTTGTTCTTGTTTAAGAATTCGAGTCATTTCTTGAGCCGTTTCTACTGGGTTTAGATATACAGTTTCTTTATAGCTTTTTTTATCAACTAATCCAGCTAATTCAATTCCAATTCCGAAAATTCCCACTTTAATTCCATTTTTATTGAATATTTTAAACGGTTTTGTTTTGCCACTAAGTACAGTATTCTCAAAGTTGTAGTTTGAGGTAACAAAGTCAAAATTGGCATTGTGCATTTGGGAATAAAAACCGTCAATTCCGTTGTCGAAATCATGATTTCCCATCGTTCCTAAATCGTATTTCATCATGCTCATTAGTTTCAATTCTAATTCGCCACCGTAATAGTTAAAATAAGGGGTTCCTTGAAATATATCTCCTGCATCGAGCAAAAGAACGTTTGGATTTTCTTGACGAATGCTTTCAATTAATGCTGCTCTCCTGGCAACTCCACCCATATTTGGATTTCGTGGATGGTTCGCTGGAAACGGGTCTATATAACTGTGAACATCATTGGTGTGAAGAATTGTTAAGTGCTTTATATCGGTTTTTTCTGTCGATTTGAAACTACTTAATGATAAGCCTAATCCCATTAATGCAGTGCTAGCTGCTGTTTTTTGTATAAATTCTCTTCTTTTCATTTTTTGTTTTTTTGATAAATTCCAAAAGGGTTATGATTCATTATTTAGCCCCGATTAGAGGGAAAATCCTGCTTTTTTATCGCAGATTGGAAGGAAGGCGGAAATAATAATTACTGATTTTTACTGCCTTTTCGCTTCAAAATATTTTATTCTTCTACTATTCGTTGGTCCTTTAAAATAGGAATTGTATCGGTTTCTTTGAAATAATCGATTAGGATATTTCTTAATTTGTAATTTAAGTCATAAGTTGCTTTTCCTTTTTTGAAGAAATCCATTCTATCTCCACCATTTGAGAGATAATCCGAAGTTATGACGTAATATAATGCTTCATTTTCAAGTAATTTCCCTTGAATTAAGATGTTTTTAGGCTGTTTGTTTTTATCAATTGTGAACTTAATTCCTGAAATTGGGTGCGGTTTTTTCTCGGAAATAAAATAATTTACCATTTCTAGAATTTGTTCCCCTTTTAGCGCAACCACCATCGATGTGTTTTCAAAAGGCATGACTTCAAATGCTGTTTTAAGGGTAATATTTCCTTTTGGAATTATAGACCGAATGCCACCATTATTGAGAATACACAAGTCTATTTTTTTATTTTCCCGCGTGTAAAAGATAGCACTTCCTCTTTGCAAAGTTATATCTGCCAGAAGATTACCAATTGTTGTTTGCCATTTCCCTGATTTGTCTAAAGTTTCTGGCGCATAGGAAATTGGTGTGTTTAATTCCTGATCAATATGTTCTCGATAGGGTTTTATATAGGCTTCAATTTCTGGAATTTCTTTGTTACTGTTAGTGACAACAATTTCTTTTCCTTCAATTTTTGTAACGTAATATTTTTGTTCAGCACAAGAAACTGACAGAATAAATGTTAAGAATAAAACAAAAAACTTCGAAACAACGTTATACTTTTTTAGATTTACCATCGGAAATGCGACTTATTTAATTAAATTTGTAATTTAGGTAAAAGTACTATGTTTTTAATTTACATCAAGAATTTTTTGACTAAAAAGTTAGTTAATAAATCATTATCAAATGTTAAGTTAGTTTCAACGGCTTCAAAAATTAAAACTGTTGGGATTGTTTTTGATGAAAGTTATTTCTACGAAAAGGAAGCTTTGATTAAAGAATTGATTAAATACGGAATTGAAGAAAAAGACATTAAAATATTGGTTTTCAAGAATAAAATTAAAAAAAATGAAGTTTTTGATTATCCAACGTTTTGTAATAAAGATTTGAGTTGGACAGCAACATATTCCAAATTGGAAGTGGTGAATTTTGTAAACGAAAATTTTGATTTGCTAATCAATTATTATGATGTTGAGAAAATTCCATTAGTGTTACTTTCAAATGAATCAAAAGCAAGTTTTAAAGTTGGTTTTTCTTCTATTGACAAGCGCTTGAATCATTTTATGATCAATACAAATGCTGAAAATTATACTATTTTCATCGACGAATTATTTAAATATTTAAAAATATTAAACAAAATATAATATGCAATCATTAATAGGGACGGGAGTTGCGTTGGTTACCCCATTCAAAAAAGATTTCTCGGTAGATGTTGAATCGTTAACGAAAATTGTAAATTTTCAAATTGAAAATGGCATTAACTACCTAGTTGTTCTTGGAACTACAGCTGAAAATGCTACTTTAAATCAAGAAGAAAAAGAGTTGGTAATTCAAACAGTTGTTGCTGCCAATAAAGGGAGATTGCCATTAGTTTTAGGTGTTGGTGGAAATAATACTCAAAAAGTCGTTGAGGAATTAAAAAATAGAAATTTTTCTGATTTTGTTGCAATACTTTCCGTTTCGCCTTATTATAATAAACCAACTCAAGAGGGAATTTATCAGCATTTTAAATGTATTTCTGAAGCTTCACCAATTCCTGTGATACTTTATAATGTGCCTGGAAGAACTGCAAGTAATGTTTTCCCTTCAACGGTAATTCGTTTGGCAAATGATTTTAAAAATATTGTTGCCATAAAAGAAGCTGCGGGCGATTTGGTCCAAGCGATGCAATTAATTCAGAATAAACCAAAAGATTTTCTTGTTATTTCTGGTGATGATATGATCGCTTTACCGATGGTTTTGGCAGGTGGAAGCGGTGTGATTTCTGTCATTGGCCAAGGATTCCCAAAACAATTTTCTAAATTAATACAGTTAGGTTTGGATAGAAAAGTTGATGCCGCTTATGAATTGCATTATCTTTTAGCGAAGAGCATCGATATGATTTTTGAACAAGGAAATCCTGGTGGAATTAAAGAAGTCTTGAAATCATTAGGGCTTTCAGAAAATACAGTTCGTTTGCCATTGGTAAATGTCGACGCTGATTTGGCTTCAAGAATCACTTTGTTTGTTAGCGAAATTGAAAAGAAATAAGCGATAATAAGGCTATTTTATTATTAGAAAAAAATATTTTGTAGTCGCTAAATTAATAACTAAATTTGCAATTGATTTTTAATAGTTGAAATACCACTAAATCTGCAAAAATTCAATAAAAAAATGAAGAAATTTATAATTATAGTTCTAATTGTTGTTGGTTTTTCGTCATGTAGTGAGTATCAAAAAGCACTAAAATCTGAAGATGTTTCGGTGAAATTTGAAGAAGCAACTAAGCAATATGATAATGGTAAATATTCAAAGGCAATTCGTCTTTTTGAACAAATTGCACCATCTTATAGAGGGAAACCTCAAGCTGAAAAAATGTTTTATATGTTTTCACAGTCGTATTATAAAACAAAACAATATTATTTGTCTGGATACCAATTTGAAAGTTTTGCTGCAGGATATCCAAAAAGTGATAAAATTGAAGAGGCTTCCTATTTAGGAGCAAAAAGTTATTCGATGTTATCGCCAGTTTATAGTTTAGACCAAACCGATACAGATAAAGCAATTGAAAAGTTACAAACTTTTATAGACGCCTATCCAAATTCCTCTTATTTGGCTGAAGCCAATGTAGTAGTAAAGCAATTAAGAGAAAAATTAGAAAAAAAAGCATACTTGAATGCATATGCATATTATAAAATATCAGACTTTAAGTCAGCCATGGTTGCTTTGGATAATTTTATTATAGATTATCCTGGTACACCATTTAAAGAAAAAGCATTGTTTTATAAGTTTGATTCTGCTTATCAATTAGCGACAAACAGTATTGCTTCAAAAATGCAAGATCGTTTGAATGTTGCTAAAGTAGCGTATTCAAATTTGTTAAAATTCAATGCGAATTCAGAATACAAATTAAAAGCTGATATAATGTTGGCAAAAATAGAGGTGGATTTAAAACAATTTTCAAAATAAATAGAAAGTCATGGATTTAAAAAAGACGAATGCTCCGGTAAATACAATTACGTACAATAAAAGTATAATTGAAGAACCAACAGGTAATGTGTATGAAGCTATTACTATTATGGCTAAAAGAGCAAACCAAATTAACTCTGAAATCAAAAAAGAATTGACTGAAAAGTTGGAAGAATTTGCAACTTACAACGACAGTTTAGAGGAAGTTTTTGAAAATAAAGAACAAATTGAAGTTTCTAAATTTTACGAAAAATTACCTAAACCACACGCTCTTGCAGTTCAAGAGTGGTTGGATGACAAAATCTACTACAGAGATTCAACTAAATAAACTATAATGTCAGTTTTAAGCGGTAAAAAAATAGTACTGGGAATTTCTGGTGGAATTGCTGCTTATAAAACTGCTTCATTAGTTAGGCTATTCATAAAAGCAGGTGCACATGTCCAAGTGATAATGACACCTGCTTCTAAGGATTTTATAACGCCGTTAACCTTGTCTACACTTTCCAAAAGACCTGTTTTTTCAACTTTTTATAAAGAAGATGAAGATACAATTTCTCAGGGTGACATTTTAAATAAAAATTTAGAATGGAACAATCACGTTGAAATTGCGCTTTGGGCGGATTTGATTGTAATTGCTCCCGCTACCGCAGATACATTGTCTAAAATGGCAAATGGAATATGTGATAATATTTTGATTGCTACCTATTTATCAGCTACTTGCCCTATTTATTTTGCACCTGCAATGGATTTGGACATGTACAAACATCCTTCAACATTAGCAAGTTTTTTTAAATTAAAATCGTATGGAAATATAATAATTCCTGCCGAAAGCGGAGAATTAGCAAGTGGACTATCGGGTGAAGGCAGAATGGCAGAACCAGAAAATATTGTTGCATTTTTAGAAAAAAATTTGGAGATAAAATTACCTTTATTAGGTAAAAAAATAATCATAACCGCTGGTCCAACTTATGAGGCCATTGACCCAGTTCGGTTCATAGGGAATCATTCTTCAGGGAAAATGGGTTACGATTTAGCGCAAAGTGCAGCTAATTTCGGAGCCTCCGTAATTTTAATTTCCGGACCTTCTCATTTATCAATTGAAAATAATTTAGTGCAAGTTATTCGGGTGGTTTCTGCTCTAGAAATGTTTGAAGAATGTCAAAAATATTTCGCAACTTGTGATGTATTCATTGGAGCCGCTGCTGTCGCTGATTACAAACCAAAAAATAGTGCCGTTCATAAAATAAAAAAGTTGGAAGATTCGTTTACTATAGAATTAGAAAAAACAAAGGATATTTTATCTTCATTGGGTTCAATTAAAAAAAATCAATTTTTAATTGGTTTTGCATTGGAAACAGAAAATGAAATTGAGAATGCGAAGTTGAAAGTTCAGAAAAAAAACTTAGATTTGATAGTTCTAAATTCGCTCCAAGATAGCGGTGCAGGATTTGGGGGTTCGACGAATAAAATTACCTTTATTGATAAAGATTTCAATGTTGAACCCATGGAATTAAAATCGAAAGAAGCGGTTGCGGATGATATTTTAAATAAAATAATAGCCCATTATGATGCGTAATATATTTAGTTTACTTTTAGTTTTAGCTTTTGGAATTGTGCAAGCGCAACAATTGAATTGCACCGTTAACGTCAATGCGGATAAGGCGGCGAGTACCAACAGACAAATATTCAACACGCTTGAAAAATCATTGACTGAATTTGTAAATAAAACAGATTGGACAGGAGTTACTTACAAGCAAGATGAAAAAATAAATTGTTCCATGTTTATAAACGTTACGGCCTATGATTCCAATCAATTTACAGCTACAATTCAAGTGCAATCTTCAAGAACAATTTACAATTCGACCTATTCATCACCTGTTTTAAATTTTAATGATAAAGATTTTTCGTTTAGATATACAGAATTTGAAAATTTAACTTTCAATCCCAATAGTTTTGACTCAAATCTTATTTCTGTAATTGCATTTTATAGTTATGTAATTATTGGTATGGATGGAGATACTTTTTCAAAACAGGGAGGAAGTAAATATTTAGAAACGGCTCAAGATATTGCCAATGGTGCTATTTCTGGAGGTTACAAAGGTTGGAGTCAATCCGACGGAAATCAAAATCGTTATTTTTTGATAAACGATATGCTTTCAACAACTTTTAGTTCTTTTCGAGATGCTTTATACGAGTATCATTTTGAAGGTTTAGATTTGATGCATAAAGATTTGAATGCAGCAAAACTTAATATTAAAGACGCCATAAATACCATTGCGAAAATTAACGAAACGCGACCAAATGCATTTTTAACTAGAGTGTTTTTTGATGCAAAATCAGATGAAATTGTGTCTATTTATTCTGCGGGTCCATCAATGGATCTTCGTGATTTAATTGGAAGTTTAAATAGTATTTCACCATTAAATTCCAGTAAATGGGCTGGAATTAAGTATTAAAAGGGTACAATTCAAATTAATTATTTTACTTAATAACTATAAATGCTAGCATCACTTTCTATTAATAATTTTGCTTTAATTGATAAATTAGGAATTGATTTTTCTGATGGGTTTTCAATTATTACAGGTGAAACTGGAGCAGGAAAATCAATATTATTGGGTGCGTTAGGATTAGTTTTGGGAAAAAGAGCTGATTTATCCTCACTGAAAAATAAAGATGAAAAGTGTATTATTGAAGCCCATTTCCAAATTTCAAATTACAATTTACAGTCTTTTTTTGAAGCTAACGATTTAGATTATGAAGCAGAAACTATCATTCGTAGAGAAATATTACCTTCCGGAAAATCGCGTGCGTTTATAAATGACAGTCCTGTAAACCTTCAGGAATTGCAAGATTTGAGTTTGTTTTTGATAGATATCCATTCGCAACATCAAACCCAGGAACTTTCCGAAGAAACTTTTCAATTTCAAATTATAGATTCTGTTGCCAATAATTTTGATGTTATTGCCTCCTATTCAACGATTTTGAAATCGTATAAAAAAGACAAATCTGAACTTACAATATTAAACATTCAACTTCAATCGGTTCTGAAAGAGCAGGATTACAATACTTTTTTATTAGAAGAATTGTTGGTTGCGCAGTTAAAATTAAATGAGCAAGAAGAATTGGAGCAAATTTACGACCAACTAAACAATGTTGAATTCATTAAAGAAAATCTTGACAAATCTCTGGCTTTAGCCAATGAAGAACAGTTTGGAATTCAACATAATTTAAAGGAATTGAAAATTTCTTTGCAAAAAACAGTTGGTTTTTCTTTGGATTATAAAGATTTATTCGAAAGGATAAATAGCGTTACCATTGAATTTGATGATATCGCAACTGAATTAAATCAATTTTCGGAAAATTTGATTAATGACCCTAAACAATTGGATTTAGTCAATCAGAAATTACAAACTATTTATAATTTACAGAAAAAACACCAAGTAGGTTCTGTCTCAGAATTGCTTGAAATTCAAAATGATTTGGATAATAAGGTCGTTTCTGTTGGAGAATTGGAAATAGAAATAAATAAATTAACTGATAAAATCCTAAATACAACTTTAGAATTAGACAATTTTGCCACTATAATTCGAGAGAATCGATTAAAATCGGTACCCGTTTTGTCTGAAAAATTAATTTTTATTTTAGAACAATTAGGAATGCCAAATGTTCGGTTTAATATGGAATTAAAACCATCGGATTCCTATTTTGCAAATGGAAAAGATGAATTGCAATTTTTATTTTCAGCAAACAAAGGCTCTGATTTTGGGTTGCTAAAAAAAGTAGCTTCTGGTGGAGAATTGTCAAGAATCATGTTGGCTACAAAAGCTATTTTAGCCCAATATTCGAATTTGCCAACTATCATTTTTGATGAAATTGACACGGGTGTTTCTGGAGAAATCGCTAATAAAATGGGAAATATTATGAAAGAAATGAGTGCAAATATGCAAGTATTTTCAATTACACATTTACCACAAATAGCTGCCAAAGGAGATATGCATTACAAAGTTTTTAAATCAATTCAAGGCGAACGTACAATTTCGGAATTAAAATTACTTTCATCAGAGGAACGAATTTTAGAAATTGCCGAAATGCTATCCGGAAAAGATATTTCGGACTCTGCTTTAAATCATGCAAAAGCCTTGTTAAATTAAATAATTTTTTACTTTTGCATATTAAAATATTCAACAATAATCACATAAACGAATAAATATAAAAATGATTATAGAACCAAGAATGAGAGGATTTATTTGCTTGACAGCACATCCAAAAGGTTGTGAGCAAAGTGTTAAAAATCAAATTGAATATGTATTATCAAAAGGACCAATTGACGGGGCTAAAAAAGTTTTAGTTATTGGTGCTTCGACTGGTTTTGGTTTGGCATCAAGAATTACAAGTGCTTTTGGTTCAAATGCAGCTACAATTGGTGTGTTTTTTGAGAAACCTCCTTCTGAAGGAAAAACGGCTTCTCCCGGTTGGTATAATTCTGCAGCATTTGAAAAATTGGCTCACGAAGCAGGTTTATATGCAAAAAGTATCAACGGCGATGCATTTTCAAATGAAATAAAAAAGCAAACATTAGATTTGATAAAATCAGATTTAGGCCAAGTTGATTTAGTTATTTATAGTTTGGCTTCACCAGTGCGTATGAACCCAAATACTGGCATTTTACACCGTTCTGTTTTGAAACCAATTGGAAGCACATTTACCAATAAAACAGTAGATTTTCATTCAGGTATTGTTTCAACAATTAGTATTGAACCTTGCAATGAAGATGATATTGAAAATACGGTTGCAGTTATGGGTGGCGAAGATTGGTCGATGTGGATTGAGGATTTAAAAGCAGCTAATTTATTGGCTCCAGGTGCAAAAACAGTTGCTTATTCTTATATTGGACCTTCATTAACAGAGGCAGTTTATAGAAAAGGAACAATTGGACGTGCAAAAGATCATTTGGAAGCGACGGCTTTTTCTATTACAGACAGTTTGAAATCTATCGGAGGAACGGCATTTGTTTCTGTAAATAAAGCATTGGTAACACAAGCAAGTTCAGCAATTCCAGTTATTCCATTGTATATTTCTTTATTGTATAAAATAATGAAAGAAGAAGGGATTCACGAAGGTTGCATCGAACAAATTCAACGTTTGTATCATAATAGATTGTACGCTGGTACTGAGATTCCAACGGATGAAAAAGGAAGAATTCGTATTGATGATTGGGAAATGAGAGCCGATGTTCAGGAAAAAGTAGCTAAATTATGGGAGCAAGCAACAACGGAAACTTTATCAACAATTGGAGATTTAGAAGGTTATAAAAAAGATTTTCACAACCTTTTTGGATTTGGATTTGAAGGAGTAAATTACGAAGCAGATACAGATGAAATGGTGCATGTTTCGAGTATAGTTTAAATGTAAAAATAATATTTGGCCACAAATTCACTGATTTTTAGAAATATAATCTTTGAATTTGTGGTTTTTTTAATAATATAAGATATGTACGATTTATTAAAAGGAAAACGAGGAATTATTTTTGGAGCTTTAGATGAAAATTCTATAGCATGGAAAACGGCAGAACGTGTTCATGAAGAAGGCGGAATTTTTGTTTTAACCAATGCGCCGGCTTCCATTAGAATGGGAACAATTGATGCATTAGCTCAAAAAACAAATTCGCAAATAATTCCTGCCGACGCAACTTCTGTTGAAGATCTAGAGAATTTAGTAGACAAAGCAATTGAAATTTTAGGTGGAAAAATTGATTTTGTTTTGCATTCAATTGGGATGTCTGTAAATGTCAGAAAAGGAAATCATTATACCAACCAGAATTATGAATACACAGAAAAAGGCTGGGACGTTTCGGCTGTTTCTTTTCATAAAGTGATGCAAGTTCTATACAAAAAAGAGGCAATGAAGGAGTGGGGGAGTATTGTTGCTTTGACTTATATGGCATCTCAGCGTGTTTTTCCAGATTATAATGATATGGCAGACAACAAGGCTTTTTTAGAATCCATTGCGCGTAGTTTTGGTTATTTCTTTGGCAAAGATAAAAAGGTTAGAGTGAATACTATTTCGCAATCACCAACACCTACAAAGGCGGGTCACGGAGTGAAAGGATTTGATGAATTTATTGCCTATTCTGAAGCAATGGCACCACTTGGGAACGCAACGGCTTTGGATTGTGCTAATTATACAGTTGTCATGTTTTCAGATTTAACAAAACGTGTGACTTTGCAAAATTTATATAATGATGGTGGATTTTCAAATATGGGTGTGAGTCAGGAAGTTTTGAAGCGGTTTTAGTTTTTTTATTTATAAAGATTATCTTTGTTAAGTTATAAGTATAAATATAGAATCAAAAACGATGTATTTTTCATTAATTATCCCTGTTTTTAATCGCCCAGAAGAAATAAAAGAACTTCTAGAAAGTCTAGCTAATGCCAATTTTAAAGAAGATTTCGAAATTGTAATCGTTGAAGATGGTTCAACTTTGCCTTGTGATAATGTAGTTGAATCGTATAAAAGCAAATTGAATATTTCCTATTATTATAAATACAATTCCGGCCCTGGCGACTCAAGAAATTTTGGAATGAATTTGGCAAAGGGTGATTATTTTTTGATTTTCGATTCGGATTGTATTATTCCCAACAACTATTTGTCGGAAGTTTCCAAACAATTAAAACTGCAATATGTTGATTGCTTTGGTGGTCCCGATAAAGCATTGGCGAGTTTTTCAAACATACAAAAAGCGATAAATTTTTCAATGACTTCATTTTTAACTACTGGAGGCATTCGCGGAGGCTCAGAAAAAATTGATAGGTTCCAGCCAAGAAGTTTCAATATGGGATTGTCAAAAAAAGCCTTTCAAGCATCAGGTGGTTTTGGAAATATTCACCCTGGGGAAGATCCGGACTTATCGATAAGACTTTGGGTTTTAGGCTTTGAAACTAAATTGTTTCCTAATGCTTTTGTTTATCACAAAAGAAGAATTGATTGGGAAAAATTCTATATTCAGGTTAATAAATTTGGAAAAGCGAGACCGATTTTAAACAGTTGGTATCCGGAATACAATAAAATAACGTACTTCTTTCCAACATTATTTATTTTGGGATTTTTCATTTCAATATTCCTTTTAATTTTCTCTGAAGATTTACCTTTAAAATTATATTTTATTTATTTTTTTATATTATTTTTCATAGCATCAATTCAAAATCGAAGTGTAATAATTGGTTATCTGGCAGTTCGAGCCACTTGGAATCAATTTTTAGGTTACGGATTAGGATTTATGGAATCGTTTTTAAAAATTAGTGTTCTCAAGCAAAAACCAGAAACTACTTTTCCGGAATTATTTTTTAAGATATGACAAAAATAGTTGGTTTAACAGGTGGAATAGGAAGTGGGAAAACTACGATTGCAAAACATATTAAATCGCTGGGAATTCCCGTTTATATCGCCGATGATGCCGCTAAAAAAATCCTGTTTTTACCTGAAACCTTAAACTCTTTAAGATTAGTTTTTGGTAATGTTATTTTTGATGATGGAGTACTTAACAAAGACAAATTATCAAAAATCGTTTTTAATAAACCCGAAATGTTACTACAGTTGAATCAAATTGTACACCCAGCAGTAAAAATAGATTTTGATAATTGGATAAAACGTAATGAAAATCAACCCTTGGTTGTAAAGGAAGCAGCCGTTTTATTTGAAAGTGGAGGTTATAAAGATTGCGATGTTATAATTACAATTGTTGCGCCTATAAATGAACGAATTCAACGTGTAATGGCAAGAGATAATGCCAATTCCGAAGCAGTTTTGAGTCGTATTAATAACCAATGGACAGATGAAATGCGAATGGAGAAAAGCGATTATGTAATTGAAAATAAAGAGATTATAAAAGCGTGTGAGCAAACTGAAAAAATACTAAAAAATATATTAAATCAATAATAAACAAGTTGATTGTTAATGTTTGGTTAATATATTAATGGTATAAGTGTTAAAATGTTAAATTTGTAGGGATGAATAAATTATTTTTCCGTTTATTAATTGTTTTGATGAGTCTGTCCCTAATTGGGATTATTTTGGTACAAGTATATTGGTTCAATTCTTCATTCCAAAACAATGATGAACAGTTCCGTTTTCACGTTCAACAAGCCATTGGAAATGTTTCCAATAAACTTCAAAAACAAGAAGCGTATAGTTTTTACGACAAATACAATCGGTATAAAGATAGTACTGGAAAAGCGCCTCAAAAGAAAGACTTGTTACAATTTTATTATGTTCAAAAAAACACAAGAACAAATGAAACAATAATTTATTCAAATAGTATTATTGCTGAAGATTACTCTATTTCACCATCGGTATTCAACAAGAAAATTGATAGTGTTAAATTAAAAAATTTTTCTTCAAAAAGAACAACAGAGATTTATAATAACAGTAATATCGATAATTCAAGTGTACAAAATAATTTAATACCCGATTCAAAAACACAAAAATCAGGTAATTTAGATATTTTAGATAATGCACAGTTTGAAATTTTTTTCAAAGATATTGCTTCAACAATGTCAATAGAAGAGAGGGTTTCAAAAGAAACTATCCGAAAATTATTGACAAACGAATTGGATGAATTTGGTGTTAAGACGCCTTTTGAATTTGGAATTTATAGTAAGGGTTTAGCTACGAAAATTAAATCTGAAAAGTTTAAATACGATAAATACACGACTTATTCCATTCCAGTTTTTACAGATAATGAGGGGTCAAATACCTACCAATTATTGGTTAGTTTTCCTCAAAAAAAGAAATTTTTATTTTCTGAGTTATTAGGAATAACCGTTTTATCGATAATTTTTACATTAATAATAATAATTGCCTATTCGAGTGCGTTAAATCAATTAATTCGTCAGCGTCAAATTTCTGAAATCAAAACAGATTTTATTAATAATATGACGCATGAATTTAAAACACCGATTGCAACTATTAACTTAGCCTTGGATGCTATTAAAAATCCTAAAATTATTGATGATAAAGAGAAGGTGCATCGCTATCTTCAAATGATTAGAGATGAAAATAAAAGAATGCATGCTCAAGTCGAAAATGTACTTCGGATATCAAAATTAGAAAAACGCGAGTTAGAAATTAGCAAAGAATCTAACAACATACATGATATAATTGATGATGCAGTTGAACATGTAAATTTAATTATCGAAGATCGGCAAGGAATTATAACAACTCATTTTGATGCAAACAGAACGACAGTTTTATTAAACGATGTTCATTTTACAAATGTTTTAGTTAATATTTTAGATAACGCAATTAAATATTCGCCTGAAATTCCGGTTATAGATATATACACAGAAAATGTAAAAGATTTTGTAATTATCAAAATTAAAGACCAAGGTGCAGGAATGAGTAAAGTAGCTCAAAAGAGAATTTTTGAAAAATTTTACAGAGAACACACCGGAGATTTGCATAATGTTAAAGGACATGGACTTGGTTTGGCCTACGTAAAAAGGATTGTTGAAGATCACGATGGCGAAGTTTATGTAGAAAGTGAAAAAGGAAAAGGAAGTACATTTATTATAAAATTACCACTAATTAATTAAATATTATGGAAACAGACAACAAAAAAATTCTTTTAGTAGAAGACGATCAAAATTTCGGAGCCATTCTAAAAGACTATTTAATGCTAAATGATTTTGATGTCACATTGGCAAAAAACGGAATGGAAGGTTTTGAAAAATTCAAAAAAGATACCTACGATTTGTGTATTTTAGATGTTATGATGCCTTATAAAGACGGATATACTTTGGCCAAAGAAATTAGAGAAAAAAATAAAGAAGTGCCAATTATTTTCTTAACTGCAAAATCTATGAAAGAGGATGTGTTAAAAGGATATAAAGTTGGTGCTGATGATTACTTAAATAAACCCTTTGATTCTGAGGTCTTATTAATGAAAATAAGAGCCATTATTCAAAGAAAATCTTCAGATACAAAAACGGATATCACTAAATTTGAATTTCAAGTCGGAAATTTTCACCTGAATTCTAAACTACGTTTTTTGACCTTCAAAAATCAGGAACCTATCAAACTTTCTCCTAAAGAAAATGAATTGCTAAAATTATTAGTACTTTATGAAAATGATTTGATGCCAAGAGAGTTGGCGCTAACAAAAATTTGGAGGGATGACAATTATTTCACGTCAAGAAGTATGGATGTTTACATCGCTAAACTAAGAAAATACCTAAAACTAGATGAAAATGTAGAAATACTTAATATTCACGGGGAAGGTTTTAGGTTGGTAGTAAAAAATAAAGTTCCTGCAGTAGAGACAGTTTAAATAGAAGAAGCTCTGAGAAATCAGGGCTTTTTTATTTCCAATTTATTTCCAGTGCAAAACTTGTTTTTTCTTCTTTTGTAACGTAGAAAATAGTTTTATTTTCTATACTACTTTCGAGAATTTTAACAGTGTCGTTTAAAGACAATTCCTTCATAAAATTCATTTCAAAGCTATCTATTTTTTGATTGAGTAGCAAATCAGTTGTCACAAAATCCAAACACCATTCCAAATATTTAACATTGTTGACATGGTTTACAATATCCAAATCAGAAAGAACAACTGCTTTATTAACTACATCTTGTTTATCGTTATTGAGTTGAATTTTTGAAAAACTTTTTTTTGTAGCCTTTTTTTTAGGGAAAATTTCAAAATGTTCATAAGGCAAAGCCAAAGCTTCAGGACGTCTTTTTTCGGTATTTAAAACCGCCCAATAGGTTTCAGAACCTACAATTTTTCTTTCATTCACATAAACTTCCAAAGCACGAACTGATCGTGAGTTTTCAAGTGTATTTATCCAAGTTTTAATAGTTACGGTATCTTTCCATTTTGGCAATTCTGATACTTCAACTCGCATTCTACTCAAAACCCACGCTTGATCGAATTCCTGCATATCCGAAAAACTAATCCCACCCAATTCCGAATGTGCAGCAGCAGTTAATTGCAATAAATTGCATAAATCGGTATATTTTAAATATCCATTTGGCGCGCACTGTGTAAAATTAATTTCCCAATTTTTGCTGAAAATAGATGAAAAAGTATTAGAAATCGGCATTTTAAATTTTAGGATTTATAGCTATTATATCAACTGAATCTTGCTAATAGTATTTTATGAAATTAGGTATATTTATTTTAAAACAAAGTGATTTGTCCGTCATCATCAAGTTGAATTTCTGAATCTTCACTGCCATCAACTTCAATTTCTTCAGGAATTACTTCTTCAGGAAGTTCATAGGGCAAAGATTCTAATAAATTTACTTGTTTTATTTTATCTGTAGTCAGTTGATTTCCTAAAGCTTTAAAACCTTTAACTGCAATAAATGATTCAATATCAACCGTTAAATTCTCTTTTTGAACCCCTTTTATTTTGTTGAATATCAATTCAGCAACTGGTCTATAGTCCGTTGAAACAATTTCTAATTGTGAGTTTGGATGTTCTGTAATGAAAAATTCTTCTTTATTTTCTACTTCTACCAGAAACCGTTTAATGAAATAGCGCTCTTTTTCACCATCATAATAAATGGCAGAAATTGGTTTTTTTGGAATCCATTTTTCGAGAACAACCATGTCTTCATCAAAATGCGTCGTCAATTCAGGGGTAATAACTTTCAATTTTCCTGATTGTTGGATGATTAGAATTTTATCGCTTGGCCTGAATTCACCTAACAATTCGCCACGTGCATCTACATTCAACCTTTGAACAGTATCATCAAACCATACTTTTCTTGGTAATAATGTTGAAATTCCTTTTTCCTTAAGTTCAATCTTTTTGATCGGATATTTGGTAACTATGTTTCCTTTAGAGGTCCTACCTTTAATTGCTAATTTTGCAAAATCAATATCAAATTTTAATTTTTTTACACTTCCCACTTGGCGCAATAAAATTGTAATTACTTCAGCCTCTCCATTTGGATTACAAGAAAAATACAACACTTGAGAACCGGATGTTTCATTTGTTAAATCATATGGTTTATCACGGGTAACCCCAGAAACATTAAATCTTTTGATGTACGAAGGGCCTGATTTTCCATCGCGATAAATCATATTATATATCGTACGCTTGTCACTTCTATCAAAAATTGCGATATGAATAATGTCTTTTCCAACAAATGTTTTGGCATCCACTTTAGTGATCATCATTTTTCCATCACGCATAAAAACG
>JBIPNF010000021.1:0-18743 GCA_044373885.1 Flavobacterium sp.
AATAGCTTTCAAAGAGGATTGGCAAATATTTATATTGCTTACTTTTTTATACTCGATTTTTTTGTGGTTGAAATATTTATTGCAACAGGAAGAAATTTGGAAGTTTCTGTATGATACTTTTTTGTTTTATTTTGAGGCAACTCTTTCGGAATTCAAAAATTGGTTTCCTAGATTTGGTTTGTGGTTATTTATTTTTGTGTCCGTTTTTAAGTTTTTTTGTTTTTTACTTGGTGGTTTTATTTTTTATAAAGTTTTAAAACGAATAAAAATTAAATTCGATAAATCAATTCCTATCACAGATTTTTCTTTTAATAGTTTTTTATTCAAACAAATAATAATTTCAAGTTGTCTGTTAGCCTATTATGTTGGATTGTATTTTTTATTTCGATTTTATTATACAAATAATTTTTCTGATTTTCAGATACTAATTGCGAGAGGTTTTTTATTACAAATTGTTTTCCAAATTTTTAGGAACGTTATTAATTATCGATTTGTTTTAGCAGATTACTTAAAGCTTTTTTTCTTCGAACCGCAATTACCATATTCAATTTCGATTCTTAGGATTCTGTTTTTTTCTTACTTGGCCTATATTTATTTTATAGCGTTCAGTTTGTTGCCTACAGTTTCTTTAAGTACTAAAGTTGCTCTTCCTCTTATGGGTTGGTTTATTGATATATTGCCCATAAATGCTGAAATATACACCTATTTCATATACTTAGGATTAGTCTGTTGTTTGTTTATTGTTATCGGATTAAAGACAAGATTTTTTTTAATTATTAATTCAATTTGCGTTTTTTATATCATAGCGACCCCTAACTTTTTTGGTAAACTATGGCACGAACAATTAGTTATTTGGATTGTTTGGTTTTTTATGTTCTCTAGATGTTATGATGTATTTTCTCTAGATGCTTTTATTAAAAAAACAGCTGTAGTAAAAAGTGCAAATTATACTTTTCCTGTCCGTTTTGTTTGGATTCAATTTGGAATTATCTACTTTTGGGCTGGATTTTATAAACTTTGGGATTCTGGATTTGAATGGACATTTGGGTCTTCAATGATAAACCAAGTTCAATTAGAATGGGTTCAAGGATATGACAAAATTCCTGAAATTAGAATCGATCATGCCCCAATCATTCTATATTTAGGAGGATTGCTAGCTATTATATTAGAATTAACATATATATTTTTTGTTTTAAGACCTAAATGGAGGTGGGTATCCGTTTTTGGTGGTTTATTAATGCATAATTTGATTGGATATTTCATGTATATTTCTTTTCTGGAATTTGTACAAGTTTTTTATGTTTTCTATTTTGACTTTAATCAATTTTTTAAAAAAAATATAAAGATAATTGAGATTAAAAAAAGCTTTTCTAGATTGTCATTTTATTCTGGAATTACAATATTAGTGATGAACGGGTTTTTCGGGTTGCTTCATATTGATAGTTATCCGTTTTCATCTTATCCATCCTATTCGGCAATTATACCGGATAAAGTAAAAATAATAGATTTTAGATCTAGTAAATTAAATAAATCAGTTCACGAAATAGGTAAATCCAATCATTTTAGATGGGAAGATTATTGTTGGTTAGAAGACAATCTAATTAAGGATTTCGAATCGGGTAAAAACGTAAAAAAAAGAATTGAAGATTATTGGGATATTTGGGTAAAAAGAAATCCACAACTCAAATTTTGTGATACTATAAATGTCTATTTAATAGAACGGCCGGTTGCTCCTGAAGGAAAATACAAAACAGTTTGCTTAAAAAAAATGGGAATAATTATAAAATAACATAGAATTAGTGAAAAAAATAGTAGTACTTGGAGCGGGGGGATTTATTGGATCCCATCTAGTAAAACGATTGAAAAAAGAAGGGCATTATGTTATTGGTGCTGATTTAAAATATCCCGATTTTTCAAAAACGCAAGCAGATAATTTTCTAATTGGAGATTTGAGAAATTTTGATTTTGTAAATCAAGTTATCAATAATGATGTAGATGAGTTATATCAACTTGCTGCCGATATGGGGGGCGCTGGATATATTTTCACAGGTTTAAATGACGCCAATGTAATGCATAATTCGGCACAAATAAATTTGAATGTAGCTAAAATTTCAGTTGATAAAAAAGTGAAAGCATTATTCTATTCTTCATCTGCTTGCATGTATCCCGAATACAATCAAATGGATCCTGACAACCCTAAATGTGCCGAAAATACAGCTTATCCAGCATTGCCAGATAGTGAATACGGATGGGAAAAATTATTTAGCGAACGCTTGTATCTTTCTTTTAATCGTAATTATGGATTGAATGCAAAAATTGCAAGATTTCATAATATTTATGGCGAAGAAGGAACTTGGAATAATGGCAAAGAAAAAGCACCTGCCGCATTATGCAGAAAAGTTGCTCAAGCTAATGAAGGTGAAGAAGTCGAAATATGGGGTGACGGGCAACAAACAAGATCATTCTTGTATATTGAAGATTGTTTAGATGCAGTGATAAAACTAACTCGTTCTGAATTTTCGGGACCTTATAATATTGGTTCAGAGGAAATGATAAGTATTAATGATTTTGCCCAATTAATTGCAAAGGTTGGACAAAAAACAATTTTAATAAAAAACATCGATGGACCAACGGGGGTTAGAGGAAGATGTTCTGACAATAAATTAATAATTGAAGATTTAAAATGGGCACCTTCGGTAAACTTAGAAAAAGGAATTTCCTTTTTATATAATTGGGTCATACATCAAAATAAAACACCAGCTTAGTCTAAAATGAAATTCTTGGATTTATAAATGAAATTCAGGAAAAATCAATACATCTAAATGAACAAACTACCAAAAAAAATATTAGGTATATCTGCATATTATCATGATGCTGCGGCAGTACTTATTGTTGATGGTGAAATTATAGCGGCTGTTCAAGAAGAGCGATTTACTAGAGAAAAACATACCGCTAAATTCCCAGTAAATTCAATTCAATATTGTCTTGAAGAAGCAGGTCTTTCTATTGATGAATTAGATGCTGTTGTTTTTTATGAAAAACCTTTTTTAAAATTTGAAAGATTACTTCAAACCTATTATTCAAGTGTTCCTTGTGGTATTGTTTCTTTTTTAACGGCAATGCCAGTTTGGATTGGGGAAAAACTATTTCTTAAAAGAAAAATTAAGGAAGCGCTTTTTGAAATTGAGTACTTCGATAAGAAAAAATTAAAGCTTCTTTTTTCGTCTCATCATCTATCGCATGCTGCAAGTTCTTTTTTTTCTTCCCCTTTCGAAAAAGCTGCTATTTTAACTATAGACGGAGTAGGAGAGTGGAGTACAGTTTCAATAGGAATAGGCGAGGGGAATACTATTAAAATGATAAAAGAAATGGTTTTTCCTCATTCGGTAGGTTTACTTTACAGTTCGTTTACGTATTATTTGGGTTTTAAAGTAAATTCCGGAGAGTATAAATTGATGGGATTAGCTCCTTATGGAGATAAAAATTCTGAGCAAACTATTCGATTTATTCAGATTATAAAATCCAAACTTGTCGATATAAAATCCGATGGATCTCTTTGGTTAAATCAAGAATATTTTGATTACGTTTCTGGTTTAAAGATGGTTAAAAATGCAAAATGGGAAAAGCTTTTTGGAATTAAAAAACGAGAGGACTGCGATGAAATCCTCCAAGTTCATTGTAATCTAGCTTATGCAATTCAAGTTGTAACAGAGGATATAGTTATTAAATTGGCATTTGAAGCAAAGAAAGTTACAGGTGCAGAATATTTAACAATGGCTGGAGGTGTTGCGCTTAATTGTGTTGCAAACGGAAAGATTTTAGAGCAAAATATTTTTAAAGATATATTTATTCAACCAGCATCCGGTGATTCTGGTGGTGCTTTGGGAGCTGCATTAGCCGTTCATTATCTCAATTATAATGAAAAACGAGATCCTACTTTATCGGATAGTATGAAAGGCTGTTTTCTGGGGCCAAGTTATTCTGAAAAGGAAATAATAAGGATGACGAAGCAGATGAAAGCTGTGGCGACTAAAATAGTAGACGAAAAGCAACTTTTAGATGAAGTAGCAAAACTAATAGCTAATAATAAAATAGTTGGTTGGTTTCAAGGAAGAATGGAATTTGGACCAAGAGCATTAGGAAATAGAAGTATTATAGCGAATCCTTGTAACCCTGAAATGCAAAAAAAACTGAATTTAAAAATCAAATATAGAGAGGGTTTTAGACCTTTTGCTCCAAGTGTATTAGTCGAAGATTTTACTGATTATTTCAAAATTAATAAACCCTCGCCTTATATGCTTTTTACGGCCGAAGTTCGAGAAAGCTTTAGAAATGAATTACCAAAAAACTATAATGATTTAAGTTTTTGGGATAAACTGTATGTGCCACGAAGCGTTATTCCTGCTGTTACACATTTAGATTATTCTGCTCGACTACAAACGGTTAATAAAGAAACTAATCCATTATTTCATAAGCTCCTTACTGTAATTAAAGAAAAAACAGGTCATGCTATATTGGTTAATACTAGTTTTAATGTTCGCGGTGAACCCATCGTTTGCACTCCAGAAGATGCTTTTAGATGCTTCATGGGAACCGAAATGGATTTTCTAGTGATTGAGAATTTCTTGTTTGAAAAGGCAAAACAACCCTTTTGGGAAAACAAAGAAAAGTGGGTGGCAGCCGTTAGAAATGATTAAGTTTTTTTATTTTTGTTTTTAAAAATAATTGAGGTATGGAATTTATTAAAGATTTATGGGGATTCATGAAAGAGCGCAAGAAATTTTGGCTTATTCCAATGATATTGATTTTGATGCTAATAGGTTTCCTAATTGTTTTTAGTAGCGGAAGTGCTATTGCTCCGTTCGTCTATACTTTATTTTAATTGATTATGAAAACTAATAAAAATACCCCAGAATTATCAGTTCTTACAATTATAGTAGGAATGCTGTTTCTGTATGTTGTTACACATTCAAAATACTTTTTGTATCTCTCCTTAATTATTGGTTTCTTAGGCGTTTTTTCGCCTTATCTTTCTAAAAAAATTGATTTTTTTTGGATGAAACTAGCTTTGGTTTTAAGTAAATTTATCCCAAATATATTCCTTGCAATTATCTTCTTTTTCATCTTATTTCCTATTGCATTGTTATCCAAAATTTTCAGCAAAGAGCAGCCTTTATACTTGAAAAATAATAGAAAATCGACTTTTACTAATGTGTCTACCCATTTTGATGCAAATTTCTTTGAGAAAACATGGTAGATAAAAAAGTATATTCAAGTCCTAATTTTGTAAATAAAAAGCCCTTAATTTCATTTGTACTAGCTGGTAGAAATGATAATTATGGGGGTGACTTTAGGTTGAGATTGCAAAGATCTATTTCTTCCTTATTCAAACAATTAAATACGTTTAAAATTGATTCAGAAATAATTTTTGTTAATTATAATCCTCTAACGGATTCTGAAATTAGTAATTTTATTGCTTGGCCAAAATCGAATAAATTTATTACTGTTAAAATAATTACTGTTGCACCAGAATTGCATGAACAATTTGTTAAAAACAACGATGTAAAAAATGTTCCAGTTCTAGAATATCCTGCTAAAAATGCAGGAATTAGGCGCGCAAAAGGCTCTTATATCCTTTCGATGAATCCCGATATTATTTTTGATGATAAATTCTTTAAAGACATTCCAAGACTTAAAAAAGAAAATTATTACCGCTGCAATCGATTTGATTTTAAGTTAGAAAATAAAAATTTGCCTTCCGATAATATTATTTCATATGCAAAAAAACATATTTCTAAAATTTGGGTAAAAGCAATTTCAAAAGAAATTAAAGTAGGTAGTTTTTCAAGATATAAGTTTTATCTAATTTTGCTCCAACAAAAAATGGAGATTTATAGTCTGACATTTAGTTTTTTAAGTAAATTAAATTTAGATCCCAAAGCAGAATATAAGTTTCATTGCAATGTAAGCGGTGATTTTATGTTGATGCATAACGAGCATTGGCAACAATTAATGGCCTATAAAGAAAATGCTTTTTTAGCCTTGCATATCGATGCTTTAATGGTGGTTCAAGCGGCAACTTTGGGATTGAAAGAGCAGGTATTTTCCTATCCGATTTACCATCAAGAGCATACAAGAAGATATGATGCCGATAAGGAAAATAGAGATTTTAGAGATGCTTATTTAATCTTCCAAAACGATGCTCAAAGAATGATTAAAGAAAAAAAACCAATGTTATTTAATAACCAAAACTGGGGTTTTGAGAATTCCGAATTAGAAGAAATTCTATTATAATTTCAATATATGAATCAATATTTATCAATTGTAGCTACAACAAGAAACGATAATCATGGGGGAGATTTGCTCAAGCGAACAACTGCTTTTGTGACCGGAATTTATGACCAAGCCAAAAAATGGAATTTCCCAGTAGAACTTATAATTGTTGAATGGAATCCACCAGTTGGAGAAAGATTATTGCACGAAGTACTTCCAAAACCAGATGCGCAATCTAATGTTTCTTTAAAATATATTGTAGTTCCTGCTGAGGTGCATCAAACCTATAAAAACGGTGGAAACATTCCACTGTATCAAATGATTGCCAAAAATGTTGGCATTAGACGCGCAAAGGGAGAGTATGTATTATGTACCAATATAGATATATTATTTTCTGACGAGTGTTTTAAATTTTTTGCAGAAAAAAAACTTGAAAATGGAATTTACTTTCGCGCCAATAGATGTGATATTCCAAAAGAAGTGATGAATTTTGATACTTTATCTGAAAGATTAGAATATGCTTCTAATAATATCATCAAGCGATTGGGTAAATCGCAAGGCCATGAAACTTTGTTATTGCCTACAATTGTTTATAAATTCCCAAGGGTTACAAAACTCTTGAATAATTTGGTGTTGTCTTTATGGAAAAATTTCAAAAATGGCCAATTTCCGCATTTCACAGTTGATTTTGATGCTTGTGGAGA
Source organism: Flavobacterium sp. (assembly GCA_044373885.1). Lineage (GTDB taxonomy): Bacteria > Bacteroidota > Bacteroidia > Flavobacteriales > Flavobacteriaceae > Flavobacterium. Next base: position 6,978 of record JBIPNF010000021.1, read on the forward strand.
TTTTACTTTGATGTCAAGAGTCGATTGGGAAAAAATTGAGGGATATCCAGAATTAGATATGTATTCCATTCATATAGACAGTATGGGTTTATGGGCAGCAAACGCAATGGGAATTAAGCAATTTATTTTGCCTTATAATGCTCCAATATACCATATTTATCACGAAGATGGATGGGAATCTGACGATGCGCTTAGAACCATAAAATTTTTGGAAAGCAAACCATCATTAGATTATAGTATCGTTTTTAAAGGTGGAATTCAAATAATGAACAGCAAACAAAGTTGGGGATTTAATAAAAAAAATTGGGGTTTAATTGATGTTGAATTACCCGAATTTGAGTTTCCAACAGTTTTGGTAAAATAAAAAGATGAGTAAAATAGCAATTATAGGAATAGGAAGATTGGGTTTGTGTTTTGCATTAAACCTAGATAAAATTGGATATAAGGTTTGGGGAATTGATTCTAATATCGAATATTTAGAAGCATTACAGTCAAAGTCATTTCAATCGAATGAACCTGATTTAGAAGCGTATTTAAATGCTGCAACTTCCTTTATTCCGACCTCAAATACTATTGTTCTTTTTGAACAAGACATAAAGTATATTTTTTTATTGGTTCCAACACCGTCCAAACCAGATGGAATCTTTTCGCACGATTATATTGATGAAGTTGTAGATCAATTGCTTCTAAAAACACCTTCTGACGGAAAAGTAAGACACCTAATTATAGGTAGTACGGTAATGCCAGGATATTGTGACGAACTAAGCAACAGAATCAAACCGTTTGGTTATACAATATCTTATAATCCAGAATTTATTGCACAAGGAAGTATCATTCGAGACCAACAATTTCCCGATCAAATATTAATTGGAGAAGGACATTCCGAGGTTACTAATATGTTAAAAGAAGTTTATGGAAAAATGTGCCAATCAAATCCTACAATTCACGTGATGAGTTTGAAAAGTGCTGAAATTTGTAAATTAGCTACCAATTGTTATTTGACAATGAAAATTTCATTTGCAAACGCAATTGGAGATTTGGCCAACAAAACGGGAGGAAATCCCCAAGAAATATTAGCAGCAATAGGTTCGGATTCTAGAATTGGAAGTAAATATTTGAATTATGGATTTGGTTATGGCGGACCATGTTTTCCAAGAGACAACCAAGCATTATCTGAATTTGCCTTGCAAAATGATTTTCCATTGCATTTGTCTCAAGCAACGATTAATGTTAATAAGCAGCATCTGAAATTTCAATTAGAAAATTATTTAAGTGAAAATAAACAGGAATATGTTTTTGATTATATCACTTATAAAAAAGACACAGATATTTTAGAAGAATCACAGCAATTTCAACTTGCACTTGAATTAGTTAAGGCTGGGAAAAAGGTGAAAATTAAAAATAGTGCTATCATTCAGAAAAAAGTAGAGGAAGCCTATCCTAATCATTTTGAATTTATATAAAATCATTAGAAAAATATAAAAAAATCATTTTGAAAACAAAAAAAAAGACAGTAAATCCAGCTATAATCAATTCGACTAAAAAATCGAATTATGCTTTATTTATAGGGATAATTACATTTATAGTTTTTGCTAATACGTTTAAAAATGGTTATAATATGGATGATAATTTGGTCACCCAAAACCATCCTTTAACTTCAAAAGGGCTTAGCACCATAAAGGAAATTTTTAGCAGTTCGTATTATAAAGATAATCTAGGGTATGCATTTGGATATCGTCCAATGGTTCATTTGTCATTTGCTATTGAGGATGCTGTTTTTGGAGAAAGTCCTATTATTAGTCACTTTGTAAATGTTTTACTGTATATTTTTGCCGTATTTCTTTTCTATAAATTGCTTTTGTTATGGGTAGGTGATGAAAAAAAAGGGATTGCGTTATTAGCAGCTTTGTTTTTTGCAATACACCCTATTCATTCCGAAGTTGTTGCCAGTATAAAAAATCGTGATGAAATTTTAGCCTTTTTGTTTGCTATTCTCACTGCTTTATCAATACATCAATTTGTTAAAACGAAAAAATGGTGGCTGTTGCTATTAATTGGAATTTTCTTTAGTCTCGGAATGCTATCCAAAAAGAGCATTTTTCCACTTGTAATTGTGTTCCCAATAGCGCAGTTTTTATTGCAAAAACCATCCATAAAACAAATAATAGGGATTTTAATAGCTTTGTTAATTCCAACTGTAATAATTGGTGGTGAAGGTGATTTTTTTAAATCTGGGTTACTGTTTTTAGTGCCGACAGTCTCCATTTTTGGAGTTATTGGTCTTTTGACATTACGCGATAATAGTAAGATATTGGTAGCTATTTGGAATAAAATCAAAGCATTTCAAATTCCCATTTTATCAGTAGCAGGATGGTTATTTATAGGATTGGGAATTTTTACTTTTAATTATTTTTATTTCCTTTTTTCGGGGATACTATTCAGTATCGTTTACTACAAAAATAATAATTTAGGTTTTGTTCAAATAGTGTCATTAATTTTTGTTTTATCCTACCAGCATTTGAATGTTGATTTTTTAGATTTTCCCTTATTTTTTATTTTTTATTTTTTACTGTTTGATAAAAATAAAGTAAAAAAGAATTATATAGTTGCTTTAACTACGGTCACAATAATTCTATATACTTATTTAATTATTCGCCTAGATTTGAATTTTCAAACCTATTCTGTATTTCTTCAAAAAATAGGTATCCTATTAATTCTGTTTTCATTATTTCGTTTCAAACAAATTTTAGGTTTTATTTTTGCCTTGCTCATGTTAGTCTTTTTTGTTTATTTTAATTGGATTATAATGGCTTGTTCTACCTCAGTTTTTGTTATCGTCTTTGTACTTAATAAAATTATAAAAAGCTTCAAATTTGATTTTTATGTGCCAATAATTTCATTTTTGGTAGTATTAGTTGTTTCAGGATTTTTCGGTTTAAAATTGTTTAATAATGATGTTGTAGAAGTACCAAAAGAGATTAGTAAACCAATTGCGAAATTTCAACAATTTAATACCGGAATTAAAGAAGGAAGATATTTAGAATATGTCGAAAACACTTTGGTGGCTCCACATAAATTGAATGAAACTATCGGAACAGGATTCGTAACTTTAGCAGAATACGCTCGGTTAATGATTTATCCAAATGAATTATCCTTTTATTATGGTTTTTCTAAAATCAAAACAACAGCATTAAATTCATTGGTAGTTTGGTTTTCAATCTTCTTATATTTAGGATTAGCATTTTTGGCACTCTTTAAAATGAAGAAATATCCAATTATTTCAATTGGTATTATATGGTATGTAGCTTCTATTTTATTATTTAGCAATTGGGTAGAATTGGTGGCAGGTATGGTAGGGGAGCGTCTGGCTTTTTCAGCTTCGGCAGGTTTTACTATTTTTTTTGCAAGTATTTTATTTTGGATTAAACCTACTTTTAATTTATTGAAACCTCAAAAATTAGAATTATTTATAATAACAATTTTAGTATTTTTTTCTATTCGAACAATGTATAGAAATTCCGATTGGAGTAGTCCAATTAATTTGATGAGCAATGATATTAAGCACCTTGAAAATTCTGCTCAAGCAAATAATATGTATGCAATGAGTTTGATGGATGAATCTATTAAAAATGTTAATTTGACAGAAGAAACCAAATTAGAATACCGTAAAAAAGCAATATTTCATTTGCAAAAAGCTATAGAAATTTATCCTTATTTTTTTAATTATAATTTTGATCTCGGAAGAAGTTATATCGCTTTAAATGATAATGATAATGCCAAAAAAGCATTCTTAAAGGCGTATAAAATTCTGCCTAAAAACCCTCTTGTACTTGAAGAGTTAACAAAAACATGCTTCGATTTAGGGCAAAAAGAGGAGACGGAATATTATGGAAACAAATATTTAGAAGTGAATCCAAATAATGAAAACATTCACGAATTAGTCGCTTATATCTTTCTTTTAAATAAGGATTTTCTTAAAACAAATTATTATGCAAAAAGAGGTTTAAAATATTTTCCTAACAACCCAAATTTAAATAAAATGCTTTTAGAATCTAGTAAATCTCAATAATTTCCAGTTATTTTTTTAAATTAAAATTGTCCAGTTTTTTAATTTTCTGGACATTTTTTTTTTCTGTATTAGTATTTTTATAAAAATTAAATATAAATTTGCGCAAAATCTACTCGTCCCTCAGCCTATGAAAACGAATACCTTAAGTAATATATTTTCAAAATATATTTTTTCTGATGGAATAATTCCATCGCTTTTCTTTTTACTGTTATTAAGTACAAATGTACAATCCCAATGTAATATTGGAAATACAGCTTCCTACAACGACCCTTCAAGTTGTATAAATTATACCAAGCAATTAGGAGCAGGGGAATTCGGAACAATGAATTTAACTCAGGGAGTTACTTATTATTTCTCTTTAAGTTCTTCCGCTTTAGTATATACTAATAGTGTTTGTATAAATGGAGCTTCTAGTACTTATCCCATGACATATACTGCTCCAAGTTCAGCAGGTTATACGGTTGGTACCAATAGAATAAATGGAGGATTCAACTATAATTCAGCAACTTTAACCTATTATCCAGTTAGGCCAGCAAATCCGGGTGGAATATCTGGTTCAACAAATGTTTGTGCAGGAGCATTAGGAGTAACTTATTCTATTGCAAATGTAGCAAATGCTAAAAATTATTATTGGCAATATTCAACAGATAATGGAGCAACATATACAAATATAACATCGACAGGATCTAATACTGTTACTTTCAACTGGCCTTCCGTTGTAACTAATAACGCCTCTGTAAGGGTTCTATCTCAAAATGGACCTTGCTCATCAAGTAGCTGGACCGTTTTAAATGTTCGTATTTTAAATCAACCAACTTCTCCAACAGCAGCGCCCAAAAGTCCAAATATAAGTGCGGTTTGTTTAAATGACCTTGTTGGAATAACTGGTGTTGCAACTGGTGGAATTGATCAAGGTTGTTCAATTGAATATCGATATTCTGTAGATGGTGGTCTCATTTGGTCATCAGCATCTAGCACAAGACCAACAGGTTTAAGTTCCTCTGTTAGAGGGGTAGACCGAATTTTGATTCAAGCAAGAAGGGTCAGTTGTACTACAACTGGATGTAATAGTACAAATTGGAACACCGTAGCGAGTTGGACCGTCGATGTAACTCCTCCAGTAGTAAATACAAAGCCAATAACGGTAGATTTAAATTCATCAGGAGTATACACTCTTAGTAATACTGCTGTAAATAATGGAAGTACTGATAACTGTACAATTAGTACTTACAGTGTAACTCCAAATCTTTTTAATTGTTCTAATGTTGGTCCAAATACTGTAACTTTAACAGTAACTGATAATGCAGGAAATTCTAGTAGTGCAACAGCAGTAGTAACCGTTAGAGATGTTACGCCACCAATAGTATTAATTCAAAATATTACCGTTCAATTAGATGCCAATGGTCGAGTTTCAATAACTCCCGCCATGATAAACAATGGTTCGACAGATGCTTGTGGAATTGCAACTTATTCTTTGAGCAAAACCAACTTTAATTGCTCTGATGTTGGTAGTAATACTGTAACGTTAACAGTAACCGATGTTAATGGGAATGTAGCTACAGCAACAGCAACAGTTATAGTCCAGGATTTAATTCCGCCAGTTATTGTTTCTCATGATATTACTTTACAATTAGATCAAAATGGATCAGTAAGTATGACTCCTGCAATGATTAATGGAAATGAAAATCAAACCGTATTTTCTTCGGATAACTGTACCGTAACTTTATTTACGATACCAAGCTCTTTTACATGTGCTGATGTTGGTCCAAATACAGTTTTAATTATCGCAACTGATTCAGGTGATAATGTTAGATTTTCTTCTTGTGTTGTTACAATTGAAGATCATGTATTGCCAAGAATTACGCCACCTGCAAATATTACTGTAAATGCGGGTGCCACTTGTGTAGCTTCAGGATTGGTTTTAGGAACTCCAATAACTTCAGATAATTGTAGTGTTGCTACTGTTACAAATAACGCCCCTTCAACTTTTACTGATGGAGTTACAATTGTAGTTTGGACAGTAACTGATGAAAATGGAAATAGAAATACTGCAAATCAAACCGTAACTGTACTAGATACAACAAGACCAACAATTAGTGCGCCGCCAATCGTTACTGCAAGTGCAAACGCAACTTGTGGTGCTTTGTCTTCAAGTATTACATTCGGAGTTATAGCTAATGATAACTGTAGTGTTGCTTCATTAACACACAATGGCCCTTCAACTTTTCCATTAGGATATACTTCAATAGTTTGGACGGTTACTGATGGTGCTGGAAATACAGCAACAGTAAATCAATCGGTAAATGTAATTGATGATACTGCTCCAACCATTACTGCTCCAGTAGCTATTAATGTGAATGCTAATGCTTCTTGTAGTGCAACAGGAGTTGTTTTGGGAACACCAGTAACACGCGATAACTGTACGGTTTCAAGTGTAACAAATAATGCTCCAACTTCTTATCCATTAGGAACTACACAAGTAGTTTGGACAGTAACTGATGCTGCTGGAAATTCAACAACTGCAATCCAAAATGTTATAGTTCAGGATATCTCTTTTCCTACAATTACATGTGTGTCTAGCGCTCCAATTTCAAAAGATAATACATTGGGAGTTTGTGGTTATGTTGCAGTAGGAACTGAATTTGATCCAACTACTACTGATAATTGTTTAAATCCAGTACTGACTCATAATTTTACTTCTTGGAGTAATTCTCATAGTCTTGCAGGAGCAACTTTCCCAATTGGAACTACAACTGTTATTTGGACAGCAACCGATTCTTCTGGAAATTCAACAACGTGTACATTAAATGTTATTGTTCGCGATAATGAAGCACCAGTAATGCAAAACTGCCCTTCTTCACAGTCATTAACTATCGGACAATATTCTTGTGGTTCAACTCCAAATTGGGCTGTGCCAACAGCAATAGACAATTGTGGAACTGCAACAGTAACGCAAACAAGTGGGCCGTCACCAACAGCAGTTCTTGCAGTTGGAGTGTATACGATAGTTTATACTGCAGTAGATGCAGCTAATAATTCAAGTACTTGTTCATTTGACATAAATGTTATTGCGTCTTCTGCACCAATTATTACATGTCCTAACACAGTAACTTTAAAATATACAAATCTTAATTCCTGTTATTGGACTGCTCCAGCGTTGAGTTTGAAACCAATTCAAGCCATTGGAAATTGTCCAACTATTGCTTGGGATGTATTAAACCCAAATAATACGCATACAACCGGTACGGTAGATGTTAGCGGATATAATTTTCAAGTTGGAATAAGTACTGTTACATATACAATAACGGACAATACTAATGTGTCTTCTAGTTGTACTTTCACAGTTACTGTTTCAGATATTCAAAAACCTGCGATAACCGCACCAGCAAATATAACACTAAACCCAACTACAACATGTACTGCTTCTGGAATTACATTAGTAGCACCTGTAACTTCTGATAACTGTTCAGTAGCAACAGTTACCAATAATGCGCCAGCAGTTTTCCCATTAGGTACAACAAATGTAACTTGGACCGTGACCGATGCTTCTGGAAATAGCAATACAGCAATACAAACGGTAACAGTTACTGATACTCAAGTTCCTATTATTACTTTTGTAGCGGGTAATACAATTGCAAAAAATAATACGACAGGAAAATGTGGATATACAGTTCAAGGAACTGAATTTAATGTCGCAGCAACAGATAATTGTTCTATATTAAGTTTAACTCATAATTATACTTCTTGGAATAATTCAAATAGTTTAGCTGGTGCCAATTTCCAAATGGGATTAACACCAGTAATATGGACCGCAACAGATGTTAATGGTAATGTTTCAAATTACACTATTAACATTACAGTAAGCGATAACGAAGCTCCTGTGTTTTCAAATTGTCCTACGAATCAAATATTAACAGTTGGAATGTATACTAGCACTTGCAATGGAACTCCTACTAGTTGGGCTTTGCCTCAAGCAACAGATAATTGTTCTTCAGTAACACTTACTCAAATTTTAGGACCATCAGCAACTGGGGCATTGACAGTTGGATTACACGAAATTAAATATAAAGCACAAGATGCTTCAGGAAATTTTAGTACTTGTACATTTTATGTGAACGTAATTAATACTACAAACCCAATAATAGTTTGCCCTCAAAGTGTAACGAAAAATGTAAATGCAAATAGTTGTTCTTGGACATCTCCTGTGGGAAGTTTAACTCCTTTTCAAGCAATTGGAAATTGTACTACTATAGCATGGGATGTGTTAAATCCTTCAGGAACCCATGTTATTGGCACAAATGATGTAAGTGGTTACGTATTTATGCCAGGAATTAGTACTGTTACTTATACAATTACAGATGTTGATCAACATTCTCAAACATGTAGTTTCACAGTTACTGTAGTTGATACAATCTTCCCAACCTTAGTGGCACCTGTAGATCTTACTTTGAATGTAACATCAACTTGTTCATTAACGGGAGTTAGTTTAGGAACTCCAGTTATTTTGGATAATTGTACTGGAACAATAGTTTCAAATAATGCACCAACAATTTTCCCAATTGGGGTTACAACTGTAACATGGACAGCAACTGATATAAGTGGAAATATAACTACCGCCGATCAAATTGTAACGGTGGTTGATAGTGTATTGCCAACAATAACTTTCGCAGGAGGTCATACAATTACAAAATCAAACACCACAGGAACTTGTGGTTACAATGTTTTAGGTTTAGGTTTCAATCCTACAGCTACTGACAACTGTACTCTTGTTAGTATGACTCATAATTATACTTCTTGGAATAATCCAAATACATTAGAAGGAGCAACTTTCCCAATCGGAACAACAACGGTTGTTTGGACGGCTTTAGATAGTAATGGAAATACTGCAACGTATGCACAAACAATTATTGTTAACGATATCCAAATTCCAGTATTTGTAAATTGTCCAAGCAACCAAACATTTACAATTGGGTCTGATTCTAATTGTTCTGGTGGAACAAGTTGGCCAATTCCTTATGCACAAGATAATTGTTCGGTTACCGTTACACAAACTTCAGGTCCTGCAAATGGAACTCAATTGGCAATTGGTACTTATTCGATTCAATATTTAGCAACAGATGCTTCTGGTAATAGAGCAACATGTGGATTTACTTTGGTAGTTACAAATTCTATTACACCAGTAATATACTGCCCTGGAAATATGATTGTTAATTCCAGCTCAACAGCTTGTAATTGGACTTCCCCAGCAGGTAGTTTAACTCCTTTAGCTTTTGGAAAATGCCCGAAAACAGTTGCTTGGATAGTAACTAATCCAAATGGTACTACTGCAAACGGCACTAATGATGTAAGTGGATACGTATTTTCTTCAGGTTTAAGTTCTGTGAGTTATACTATTACTGATGTAAATAATGTGTCTCAGTCATGTAATTTTACTGTTAAAATAGTTGACGTTATTAAACCAACAATTACAGCTCCGGTAAATTTATCATTAAATGCAAATTCAAATTGTAATGCAACATCGGTAGTTTTAGGAACCCCAGTTACAGCTGATAATTGCGCTGTAGCGACGGTTGTTAATGATGCACCTACAACTTTTCCATTAGGAATTACAACAGTAACTTGGACAGTGACGGATACTTCTGGAAATAATACAACAGCAGTTCAAACAGTTGTTGTAGCAGATACTACTGCACCAATTATTACTTGTGTTTCTAGTAATCCAGTAGTTAGAAATACTACAGTTGATAATTGTGGATACATTGCTCAAGGAACTGAATTCAACCCATCAGTAGTTGAAAACTGTACACTAACAAGTCTAACTCATAATTATACACAATGGTCAAATCCTTATAGTTTAGAAGGAGCAACTTTCCCAATTGGAACTACAATTGTTGTTTGGACAGCAATTGATGCTACTGGAAATACTTCAACATGTTCAATTAACATTACTGTTCGTGATGTTGAAGCGCCAATATTTTTAAATTGCCCAACTAACTTTACTTTTAATATTGGTTCAGATTCTAACTGTATTGGAGGAACTGCTTGGCCTGTTCCTGTTGCTCAAGACAATTGTAGTGTAACAGTCGTACAAACGGCAGGTCCAACTAATGGAACTAATTTAACTGTTGGAAACCATTTAATTCAATATACTGCAACAGATGCTTCTGGAAATACTGCAATTTGTGGTTTCACAATGACAGTTACAAATTCTACTTTACCGAGTATTAATTGTCCAGGTAATTTAGTTGTAAACTCAAATCCAAACGTATGTACATGGACTTCTCCAGTTGGAAGTTTATCACCTATTGCCTTTGGTAAATGTCCTAAATTAGTTACTTGGTCTATTACAAATCCTAGTAATGCCGTAAGTAATGGTATAAATGATGTAAGTGGAGTTATTTTTCAACCAGGAGTATCACACATTATTTATACTATTAAAGACGTTAATAATTTAACTTCAACATGTAGCTTTACTATAACAGTAATTGATAATTCAAATCCAACAATAACAGCTCCATCTGATTTGGTTCTTGCTGCAAATACATCTTGTGGTACAACTTCAACTTCATTAGGAACGCCAACTGTTTTTGATCAATGTTCAACTGTTATTGTTACCAATAATGCTCCTGCAACGTTGCCTTTAGGAACTACAGTAGTTACTTGGACCGCTACTGATTCAAGCGGAAATAGTACATCAGTAACTCAAACTGTAGTGGTTAAAGATTATATCGCTCCTACAATTACTATTTCTAATTTAACTGTAAATGCTTCTGCTGCTTGTGGTGCAACAAACATTAATTTTGGAGTTACAACTTCTGATAATTGTTCGGTTGCAAGTGTTAGAAATAATGCACCAGCATTTTTCCCATTGGGAGCTACAACAATTACTTGGACCGTTACAGATGGAAGTGGAAATGTTAAAACTGCCTCTCAAGTTATTACTGTTGTAGATATTACTGCTCCATTAATTACTGCGCCAATTGCATTGAACTTATCAGCAACAACTTGTTTTGCAACTGGTGTGAATTTAATTACGCCAACAGTAACTGACAATTGTTCGATTGCAAGTATAACCAATAATGCTCCAGTAGCATTTCCAATCGGAGTTACAACAGTAACATGGACTGTAACTGACGGAAGTGGAAATGTGTCTACAGCGAGTCAAACGGTAACTGTAACAGACGTTACGAATCCAACCATAACTGCTCCATCTAATATTATATTAAATGCAAATAATTCATGTGTTGCTTACAATGTAAATTTAGGAACACCAGTAGCTGCAGACAATTGTGCGATAGCAAGTGTAACTAACAATGCACCTACAACTTACTTATTAGGAACTACAACAGTAGTTTGGACAGTAACAGATACTAGTGGAAATGTAACTTCAGTTAATCAATTAGTAACTGTAATAGATACTATAAATCCAACTATTATTGCACCAGCAGCGATAACAGTTGCTTCATCCGCATCTTGTGGTGCAGCAGGTGTTGTTTTAGGAATACCTGTAACTGCCGATAACTGTAGTGTAGCAAGTGTAACAAATAACGCGCCATTATTATTTTTAGCTGGAACAACAACAGTAACTTGGACAGTAACAGATGCAAGTGGAAATACTGCAACTGCAACACAATTAGTTACAGTTGTCGATTCAATACTTCCAACAATAGTTGCACCTGCAAATATTGTAATGTCAA
>JBIPNF010000165.1:0-5671 GCA_044373885.1 Flavobacterium sp.
CTTTTGGTGAAAGCCATCAACGAATACGTACTTTCAAATGACCTTGATGTGGAAGTTCGCTTTGATATTATTGCGCTTCACAAGGATGGGAAAGGTTTCAAAATGGAGCATTTGGAAGACGCGTTTTACTATTTTTAATGTTGTATTTATAACAAATTGTTTTTAATTGCTATATTTGCAGCAAGTTTAAAACACATTTAAAATGAAAACAGTTTCCTCAATTGTTGAAAATTACATCAAAACCAAGCCTTTTTTATTAAGCGCATTGTCCCAAAACATTATCAATTTGACGTCTTTGTCAAGGAATATGATGGTGGAATTGGAATTTGAATTGGGTAAAGAAGTAAAACAAGGCGCTATTGTAATGGCACTGAAACGACTTTCGGTAGATTTGGATTTTAGACTGAATCACAAGATTTCGAAAGTGATGAAAAACTTGGGTGAAATCACGGTTCGTTCTTCATTGATTGATTATACATTTGCTGTTTCCAGTACAATTTTGACCAAACAAGCCGATTTAATTTCGGAAATCAACAGCAATCCCGATATTTTTTACACGTCTTCAAAAGGCGTTAGCGAGACGAATATTATTGTGAGTCAAAGCGTTGGGCATTTGGTAGAAAAGCATTTTGCATCCGAAAAACAAATCCAAAAGTTAGAAAATTTGGCTTCGATAACCGTAAAATTACCAACGGAAAACACTGTAATTCCTGGGATTTATTACTTTATTTTTCAGCGTTTGGCGTGGGAAGGAATTATTATCAATGAGGTAATTTCTACATCCAATGAATTTACAATTATGGTGAGCGACGACGAAGTAGATGTTGCCTTTAAGGTAATTAAGGATTTGAAATCGTTATAATTTCTAAATCATCTCCATCAATTCCAATGCTTTTCGTATCGATTTTACGTTTTCAAAAGTCAATAAAAGGCGCAAACCATTTGGCGTTTGTTTCTCCTTCATTTTGCACAATTGTGATTGCTTTTGTACAAATTGCAACACCTGATTGAACCGCCCCGATTGGTAATAACTCGATTGTTGGTCGGAAACAAAATAGCAAATCATTTTGCCTTGTTTCATAACTAATTTCTCGATTCCTAATTGTGTGGCAATCCATTTTATTTTGATGCTGTTCAACAATGAAACAGCCTGTTTTGGTAATGGCCCAAAGCGATCCACGAGCTTATTTTCATAGGCTTGCAATGTAATTTCGTCTTTTATCAAACTCAATTCATTGTACAATTTGAGTCGCTCAGAAATGTTATTAATGTATTCGTCAGAAAATAATAATTCGAAATCAGTATCCAGTTGCAAGTCTTTTACATATGCTTTTTCAGCAGGTTGCTCCACATCGGCATACAATTCCTTGAACTCATTTTCTTTCAATTCTTCGATAGCTTCATTCATTATTTTTTGGTACGTTTCAAAGCCAATTTCATTGATAAATCCGCTTTGTTCGCCTCCTAATAAATCTCCAGCACCTCGAATTTCTAAATCTTTCATGGCAATATTCAAGCCACCACCCAATTCGCTAAATTGTTCCAATGCCTGAATTCGCTTTCTCGCATCGTCGGTCATTGCCGAATACGGTGGGCAAATAAAGTAGCAAAACGCTTTTTTATTGCTTCGCCCTACGCGGCCTCGCATTTGATGTAAATCAGAAAGCCCAAAATTATTGGCGTTATTAATGAAAATCGTATTGGCATTGGGAACATCCAACCCGCTTTCGATGATGGTTGTGGCTACTAAAACATCAAATTCGCCATTCATAAATGCCAACATTAATTCCTCCAATTTTTTACCGTCCATTTGTCCGTGACCAATTCCTACGCGTGCACCAGGAACCAATCGCTGAATCATTCCGGCAACTTCTTTGATGTTTTCAATCCTATTATTCACGAAAAATACTTGCCCGTTTCTTTGAATTTCATAGGAAATAGCATCCCGAATTAATTCCTCGCTAAAGCCTACAACATTCGTTTCTATAGGATATCTATTGGGCGGTGGCGTAGTAATTACTGATAAATCTCGAGCAGCCATCAATGAAAACTGTAGCGTTCTTGGTATTGGCGTTGCAGTTAACGTGAGCGTGTCAATATTGGCAGCAATGGTTTTTAGTTTGTCTTTTACGTTCACACCAAACTTTTGTTCTTCGTCAACAATTAGCAATCCTAAATCTTTGAAAATTACATTTTTATTGACCAATTGGTGTGTTCCAATCAAGATATCAAGCCTTCCATCAGCCAAATCTTTCAAGGTTTCTGCCTTTTGTTTTGCGGTTCTAAATCGGTTTAAATATCCAATAGAAACAGGCATATCTTTTAATCTTTCTGTAAAAGTTCTGTAATGTTGGTAAGCCAAGATGGTTGTTGGAACCAAAATCGCAACTTGTTTTCCATTGTCAACCGCTTTAAAAGCAGCACGAATGGCAACTTCTGTTTTCCCAAAACCCACATCGCCACAAACCAATCGGTCCATCGGGCGGTCGCTTTCCATATCGGCTTTTACTTCTTGCGTCGATTTGGTTTGGTCGGGCGTATCTTCGTATATAAAGGAACTTTCAAGCTCCAATTGCAAATAACTATCTGGCTTGAATTGGAATCCTTTTTCCAATCTTCGTTTGGCATACAATTGAATTAAATTGAACGCGATGTGCTTCACACGTGCCTTAGTTTTTTGCTTTAAAACCTTCCACGCATTCGAACCTAGCTTGTAAATTTTTGGTGGCGTTCCGTCTTTTCCGTTGAATTTTGATATTTTATATAGCGAATGAATACTCACATAAACGATGTCGTTATCAGCATAAACCAATTTTATCGCCTCTTGTGTTTTGCCTTCAACCTGAATTTTTTGCAAACCGCCAAACCTTCCAATTCCGTGATCAATGTGCGTTACATAATCGCCCACGGACAAAGTTGTAAGCTCTTTTAAAGTGATGGTTTGCTTTTTAGCATAACCGTTTTTGATGCTGAATTTATGGTAACGCTCAAAAATTTGATGGTCTGTGTAACACGCAATTTGCAATTCTTCGTCAATAAAACCTTGATATAGCGGAAATTTTATCGTATCATATTGCTTTCTGATACTTTCGTGATTGGCTTCGTCCAATGTTTGAAAAATATCGTGAAATCGTTTTGCCTGCGCATCATTGGAACAAAAAAGATAATTTTTTATGCCATTAAAATGATTGTCATTTAGATTATTTAGCAACAAATCGAACTGTTTGTTGAATGACGGCTGTGGCTGAATGTGAAATTCAACTATTTTATTAGTTCTAAAAATAGCTTTCGACCCCAATTCTACAATCGTAAAATCCAATGCTTTTTTTATGAATGCCTTTTGATTCAAAAATAATTGCTCGGGTTCCAAATGTTTTATGGTGCCGTTTATGTTTTTGAAAGCTTCTTCCGCTTTCGCAAAAAGCGTATCGAGTTTTGAATGAAGTCCTTCGGTGTTTTGTATGAAAATTGCCGTTTTTATGGAAATATAATCTAAAAAACTCTCACGATCTTCTTGGAAAAACTTGTTTTCAACATTGGGGATAATCGTGATTTTATTCTTTTTTTCGATAGACAATTGCGTTTCCACATCAAAACTTCGGATTGAATCCACTTCATTTCCAAAGAATTCTATGCGGTACGGATTGTCATTTGAAAACGAAAAAACATCAATAATTCCTCCTCGAACAGAGAATTCCCCGGGTTCTGTAATGAAATCTACCCGTTTGAATTCGTATTCAAAAAGCACTTCATTAATAAAATCGATGGATATTTTATCGCCAACAGTAACTTTTAAAGTGTTTTTGTCTAATTCTTTTTTGGTCACCACTTTCTCGAATAAAGCATCGGGATAAGTGACAATTATTGCTGGTTTTTTTCTGGAATTAATGCGGTTTAAAACTTCTGCACGAAGCAAAACATTCGCATTATCAACTTCTTCAATTTGGTAAGGACGACGGAAAGAAGCTGGGTAAAAAAGGACATCTTTTTCACCAATTAATTGTTCAAGGTCGTTTAAATAATAGGCCGCGGCTTCTTTGTCTTCAAAAATTAAAAGGAAAGGAAGTTCACTTTTATGAAAAAGGGAATTTACTACAAATGACAATGACGATCCTACAAGTCCTTTTAAGTGGATTTTGTTTCCCGATTGTTGTAAATTTTCTGCAATTTGACTCACCTTGGTGGCTTTGTCGTATCTGCCAACTACTACTGATTTGCTCAATTTTTTGGTAAAATTTGTCGGTTTGGAATTGCTCTCGAAGTGTCTAACATTTGGATCAAATCGGATTCACCTGCTTCTTTAGGAATTGTGTTTTTTCTTACAATTTCATCCAATTGTGATTGAAGTGAAACTAATTGAATATTGATTTCAGATACCAAAGCAACCACTTTTTGATCTGGAATTTCATCTAAATTGATGAAAAGATTCAAGGAATTTATTTTAGAAATTAATACTGAAATTCTACTTTTTACTTCTGGCTTATTGTATGCCATTGGAATATTATTGTTTAAATCTGCCGCTTTCTTGGAAAGTTCTTTCGCTTTTTTCTGAAATGCGCCAATGGTACTTTTAGGTTTGCGATTTAATTCGGCTAAAAATAAGCGCCATTCATTCCACATCGTTACTAAACCTTGAGAAGCTGGATTAATTGGTTTTGCGTTGAAATTCCAACCTTTATTGATGTTGTTAAAGATTATTTCTTGCTTTTTGGCGTTTTTGGCATTTTCAACTAGTAGTTGTTCTTTATTTTCTTGACACGATAGCGTCAGAAAAAGCACCAAAAAAAGACAGGAAAATCGAAGTTTCATTTTATAAATATTTGATTCAAAGTTACAAAGGTAATTTAAGAAATGCGAATTTTGAACAATTCTCACAAAAATGATTTTTAAATTACGAAATCGTTATATTTGCAGTTCAAATATATCAAATGAGCACAAAAATTCTAATTATCGGAGCCTGCGGACAAATCGGAACAGAACTAACCCAGAAGTTGAGAGCGATTTATGGAGTGGAAAATGTGATTGCCTCGGATATTAGAAAATTGAATATTGACGTTGTAAATTCAGGACCTTTTGAAGTCGTGAATGCCTTAGATTTCAATCAAATTCAGCATCTTGTTGAATTTCATAAAATCGATGAAGTTTATTTGATGGCAGCATTATTATCCGCAACAGCTGAAAAAAATCCTGCTTTTGCTTGGGATTTAAACATGAATTCTCTTTTTCACGTATTGAATTTGGCGAAAGCCGGAAAGATAAAAAAGATATTTTGGCCATCCAGTATTGCGGTTTTTGGACCTACAACTCCAAGAGAAAATACGCCACAATATACGATTATGGAACCGAGCACGGTGTATGGAATTAGCAAACAATCGGGTGAAAGATGGTGCGAATATTACCACAATATTTTTGGTGTGGATGTTCGAAGTATCCGATATCCTGGGTTAATTAGCTGGTCGTCGCCACCTGGTGGAGGAACTACAGATTATGCCGTTGATATATTTTATAAAGCCCTTTCGGAGAAAAAATACGAATGTTTTTTATCGTCGGAAACTAAAATGCCGATGATGTATATGGACGATGCGATTGCGGCAACAATTAAAATTATGCAAGCACCTTCGGAACAAGTTAAGATTCGTTCTTCCTATAATTTGGCAGCAATGAGTTTTAC
>JBIPNF010000166.1:0-5662 GCA_044373885.1 Flavobacterium sp.
AATTGAATTTAAAACTGGAACAGCTGTAGCAACTGGAATCGCATTAACTTCAACAATTGTTGTAGAAGTAAGTGGCGCTCCCCCAGCAGCAGTTGGAGTTGCAGTACAAATATAATTAAAAGGAGGTGTTCCGGTTGGACAAGGAACGTTACTAATATTTTGACCCGATGCACTCCAACCATTTGGACCAGTCCAAGCATAGGTAACAGCACCAATTCCAGGATCTGTAGCACTAAGATTAAATGTATTACCAGTACAAATTGGTCCTGTGTTTGATGTTGCAAAAGCACAATATTGAAAATGTAAAACAAATTGAGCAACTGCATAGCAATAGACACCAGAATTATCTGTAACAGTTGCATAAATTATTTGACCTTCAGTTCCAGGAAAAAGAGACTGTTGCGAAGTGGAAATTCTTGGAGCAGCATTTGTTTGAGCTCTAATAGGATCAAGGTTGTAATAAACACGGTAATTTGAAGCCAAACCGGGTAATCCTTGAAGTAATATATTAGTATTTTGAGTTAGGTTAAACGTTGAATTATCACAAGCAAATAAATCATTTGGGGCATGATACGGAACAGGAACTCCGGGAGTAATTGTGGTACAAACAGCACTTTGAGTAGAGCTACATCCAGGACTTCGTGCAGTAACACAATAGCTTCCTGCACCATAAGCCAATGTATTAACAGTGCTATTGTTAGATCTAGGTAAAGCAACGAAATTAGGTCCTGTAGTTGCATTAACAATGCCACTATTAAAAGTCCAAGAAAAGGTAGTTCCAACTTGAGCTGAATTTATATAATTGGCAGTTAAAATATTGTCTCTACAATCAGAAACCCCACCACCTGCAATTGTTAAAGGGCAAACGATATCACAGCTTGTAGCACCTGCGCCTGCAGCATTAATATTAGTTTGTGCTAAAGTTATTGTTCCTGGTTGATTAGAAAAATTAGTCATTAAAACCATGTAATATTCACCAACTTGAGCATTGTTAATACCCAAAAATTCCTCACTTCGAAAATCGTAACTGCAACCTCCTGGAGTAGGATAAATATGTGGCACAGGATTTGGCACTTGCGTAGCTGGAGTTAAATTAGTTCCACCACACGTAGGAGCGTTACCAAAAGGACCCCAAGCTATAAAATCTACATCTCGTAAAACACCTCCGTTGTCTCGCTGAGAAATAGTAAAAATTAAATTCCCAGCACGACTTATTCTTAAATAATACCAAGCTGGGTTAGGTGTTGTACCTAAACATCCATAATTAACTCCTGGAGCAGCAAATACTCGAGGATTTGAAGTTGTATTGTCAAAAGTTAAACCTGTGTCGCCTGCACAAAAAGGCTTGGCATCTGCACAAAGAGAATTGGCTTGACTATAAGATTTAGATATAAAAACAAAAAATAGTAGTACTAAAACGTAATTTTTTTTCATCGTAAGATTAGAATTTAGGAGGCGAAATTTACATATTTTTACGATACATTTATGTTAAATTTAAAAAATATTTCAAATTGCATGTTCATTACTACTTTTTAAGATTTATTAATTAACTTTGTCGCACAAAAATAAAAACAATTATACTCTTTTATTAATGACAAATAACGAAGACTTTCAAGACGAAATTGGAGACAATCATGTTGCTACAAATGCTCAAAATCCATTAAGAAAAGATGCTTTTGCTATTTCTGATGAGGAAAAAATTGTGCGTATCAAAAAAGATGTAGAAAATATACTTATGACCCTTGGAATCGATTTGACGGATGACAGCATGAGTGGCACTCCAAACCGAGTAGCGAAAATGTTTGTAAAAGAGCTTTTTGGGGGATTAAATCCTGTAAAAAAACCTAAAGCATCCACTTTCGAAAACAATTATAAATACGGTGAAATGTTGGTAGAGAAAAATATAACGCTTTATTCTACTTGCGAACACCATTTACTTCCTATTATAGGTAAAGCACATGTGGCTTATATTTCTAATGGTCGCGTAATTGGACTTTCAAAAATGAACAGAATTGTAGATCATTACGCAAAAAGACCACAAGTTCAAGAGCGTTTAACCATGCAAATTGTTCAAGAATTACAAATTGCATTAGGAACTGAAGATGTAGCATGTGTAATTGATGCGAAACATTTATGCGTGAATTCAAGAGGAATAAAAGATATTGAAAGCAGCACGGTAACTTCTGAATTTGGTGGGAAATTTAAAAACGAACAAACACGCAGAGAATTTTTGGATTACATCCGTTTGGATACTAAATTTTAAGGAATGTTTAATCGTTTAATCGGCTAAAATAAAAGGTTTAATCGGTTAATCGATTTGATGTTTAATGGTACTCGTTTCAACAATTAATCAAATAACCGATTCACCTATTCAACGATTCAACGATTAAACTTCTCAAACGATTAAATAAATAAAAACATGTACATATTCTCATTTGAAAAATTAGATGTTTGGCAAAATTCCAGAGAATTTATTTTGGCTATTTATAAAATTACAGTTAAATTTCCATCAAATGAAGTTTATGGAATTACATCACAAATCAAAAGAAGTTCGTCTTCAATTGCAACAAATATCGCAGAGGGAACATCAAGAAAAACTAATAAAGATAAAGCTCATTTTTTAACTATTTCATATTCATCAGCAATGGAAACCTTAAATCATTTAATTATTTGTAAAGATTTAGATTATTTATCCGAAGAAGATTATTTAATTTGTAGAGAGAAACTTGAAAAAATATGCAATCAAATAAACAATCTAAAGAAATATTACCTTTCTCTAGAAAACTAAATCGTATTTTTTAACCTACTCAACGATTACACGATTACACGATTTAACGATTAAACAAATAACCGATAACCATTACAACATGCCATTATATAAAAAACAAACGCTAAAAATATACAATTCTCTTTCTGGAGAAAAGGAAATTTTCACGCCTATTAACGAGGGAAATGTGGGAATGTATGTTTGCGGACCTACTGTTTATAGCAATGTGCATCTTGGAAATGTGAGAACTTTCATGTCATTTGATATTATTTTCAGGTACTTGAAACACATCGGATACAAAGTTCGGTATGTACGAAATATTACAGATGTTGGTCATATTGTAGATGATATTGATGAAGGGGAAGACAAAATTGCAAAAAAAGCACGATTAGAACAACTAGAACCAATGGAAGTTGTTCAGCGCTATACCGTTGATTTTCATGATGTTTTGAAATTATATAATTTTTTACCTCCGAGTATTGAACCTACAGCAACGGGACATATTATTGAACAAATTTCCATAATTAAAAAAATTATCGATAACGGAATTGGGTATGTTGCCAATGGATCGGTTTATTTTGACGTGGTAAAATTTAATGAAACCAACCATTACGGGAAGTTAAGCGGTCGGAATATTGAAGACATGCTTGCCAATACCCGCGATCTTGACGGGCAATCGGACAAGAGAAATCCACAAGATTTTGCACTTTGGAAAAAAGCAGAGCCGCAACACATCATGCGTTGGCCTTCGCCTTGGAGCGATGGATTTCCCGGATGGCACTTGGAATGCACGGCAATGAGTACAAAATATCTTGGTAATCATTTTGATATTCACGGAGGTGGAATGGATTTGAAATTCCCGCACCATGAATGTGAAATTGCACAAAATGAAGCGTGTACAGGTCAAACTCCTGTAAATTACTGGATGCACGCCAATATGCTTACTTTAAACGGTAAGAAAATGGCAAAATCAACTGGAAATAATATCCTTCCAATGGAAATTGTTACCGGTGAAAATGATATTTTAAGCAAGGCTTTTTCGCCAAGTGTAACTCGATTTTTCATGTTGCAAGCGCATTACAGAAGCAATCTTGACTTTACAAATGATGCTATTCTTGCTGCCGAAAAAGGATTTTACCGATTGATGGAAGCTGTTGATGGTTTGAAAGACATTTCAGCGAGTAGTACCTCTACCCTATCCATTTCTAATTGGAAAGAAGCGTGTTATGAAGCGATGAATGACGATTTTAATAGTCCCATTTTAATAGCACAACTCTTTGAAGGCGTTCGCTTTATCAATTTATTGAAAGACAATAAAGAGACTTTATCCGAAGCTGATTTTTACTTGTTTTCATCATTAATGAAAGGTTTTGTATTTGACGTATTGGGATTGGAAGATGAAAAAGCAATTGGAAACAACAATGACAAATTAGAAGGCGTTGTAAACATGCTAATTCAAATGAGAAATGAGGCTCGTGCCAATAAAGATTTTGCCATGTCAGACCAAATTAGAGACCAATTATTAGCAATTGGAATTCAGTTGAAAGACGGAAAAGACGGAACTTCATTTTCAATTTAAATAATAAATGAAAAATATGCCATTTTCAAAAATACTTATTTTTCCATTTGTGCTACTTATCAGATTTTATCAAACTGCAATTTCACCATTTACGCCTTCCGTTTGTAGGTTTGAACCCACTTGTTCCTCTTATTTTCTTGAAGCATTGAAAGTTCACGGATTGTTTTACGGTGGATTTCTCGGAATAAAAAGGATTTTCAGTTGTCATCCTTGGGGAAAATCTGGTTTTGATCCCGTTCCCGATAAAAAGTGTGCTCATAAAGATTAACTTTAATTTGTGTCTTCACTTTGTAGTATTTTATCTATTTTTACCACAATTTTATAATTAAACACGTTTCACTCATGGTTTGGAATCCTTCAGAAGGCATCGATTTAGGTTTTTTTATGGTTCGTTATTACAGCTTAATGTTTGTAGTCGCCTTTGGATTAGGCTGGTACATAATGAAAAAAATATTTGATCGTGAAAATGAACCTATCGATAAATTAGATTCTTTATTCATTTGGACTGTTTTAGCTACATTATTGGGTGCTAGATTAGGACATGTTTTCTTTTACGATTGGGAATATTTCAGAAATCATTTGGCTGAAATTTTATTGCCATTTCGTTTTTCTCCAAATTTCGAATTCACTGGTTTTCAAGGATTAGCAAGTCATGGAGCAGCTATTGGAATTATCCTAGCCATGTATTTCTTTAGTAAAAACATCATGAAAAAACCGCTTTTATGGGTTTTAGATCGTGTTGTAATTCCTGTGGCAAGTGGGGCGGTATTTGTGAGAATTGGAAATTTTTTCAACTCTGAAATTGTAGGTCACGAAACCACTTCTTCATTTGGAATTAAGTTTATTAGAGATTATTTCAGTTCGAGAGATGCCGTAAATGCTACAAAAATTGAAAACCCAAAAGAGGCCTATAATGCCATTGCTACCAATCCGCAATTTGCAGATTTATTAGCGCAAGTTCCTGCAAAACATCCGACACAATTATACGAATCCTTCTGCTATATTTTTGTATTTGCAGTTTTATATTTCATGTATTGGAAAACAAATGCAAGAGAAAAACAAGGATATTTGCTGGGAATGTTTCTTATAATGTTGTGGTCAGTTCGCTTTGTTGTCGAATTTATGAAAGAAAGTCAGGGTGGTTTTGAAAGCGATTTAGGGCTGTTTTCAACAGGACAATGGCTAAGTTTACCGTTTGTTATTATTGGATTTTTCATGGTGTTCAAATCAAAGAAAATGATTCAAATCTAATTCAAATTGTATTTAAATTCATAAACCATTTCATTTTGAAATGGTTTTTTTATGCAAAAAAGGAG
>JBIPNF010000167.1:0-5623 GCA_044373885.1 Flavobacterium sp.
TAAATTTATTATTTAAAGTTCCAAAGGTATAAAATTAATAATAATCTAATAAATAAAGTTTAACATTGGTGCATTCAATTAATAAATGCGAATTTTTGATTATTGTTGAGTAATAATAATAATAATACTTTGATTCAATCAATTTTACAATTAGCTTCGTGTTTTAGCCAAATTAAAAACGACTGCAGTCCGTTTCCGGTTCATCCCAACGGAGAATTTTCCTTGATCTGACGGGGTATGAAATTAGGTATGCATTAAGGTCCAACAACCAACAACCAACAACCAACAACCAACAACTACTTAAACATATCTTCCATTCCTGGAATCATCGGCATATCAACTCGGGTAACAGCGTCCAATTCGGCTTGGTTAACGCTTGCTGCTTTTTCAATTGCTTTGTTCATTACTACAATTAGGTAGTCTTCCAATTGGTCTTTGTCTTCCAATAAAGCATCGGCAATGACCACTGATTTTATTTTGCTATTGGCCGTCAACGTTACTTTCAAAAGTCCGTCAGCGCTTTGTTCGTCTATCAAAATGGTGTCCAATCTCTTTTTAGTATCTTCTATTTTTTGTTGGGTTGCTTTCAATTTACCCATCATTCCCATTAAATCCATTTGTCTGTTTTTAAAATATAGGGTACAAATTTACATAAATACTCGATGAAAAACCAATAAGAAAATTACTAATAACAATGCTTTCTTAAATGTTTGTCTTATTTTTGTAAGTAATATTATATAATGTAACCTAAAGAAATGTCAGAACAACAAAGACCGCCATTGGCCAAGATAATTCCAACAACATTAGAGAAGTTTGATGATGTGCGAACAGACAACTATTTTTGGCTAAACGATAGAGAAAATCCAGAAGTTATAGCGTATCTGAACAAGGAAAATCTGTATTATCAAGAGATGACGGCACATACGAAAGTATTCCAAAAAGAATTATTTGAAGAAATGAAAGTCAGAATCAAGGAAGACGACGAGTCAGTTCCTTATTTATACAACGGTTATTATTATATTACCCGTTTTGAAATGGGGAGCGATTATCCTATTTATTCTCGAAAAAAGGGAAGCCTTTCGGCAAATGAAGAAATTATGTTCAATTGCAATGAACTGGCAAAAGGACATAAATATTTTCAATTGGGAGGTTTGAGCATAAGTTCCGATAATCAATTTGTAGCATTCGCACTAGATACCGTTGGAAGACGCATTTACACGGTGCAAATAAAAAACCTCATCACTGGAGAAATATTTGATGATACAATTGAAAATACTTCGGGCGATAGCACTTGGGCAAATGACAATCAGACGTTGTTTTATACGCGTCAAGACGAGAAAACATTACGTTCGGATAAAGTTTTTAAGCATAAATTGAATTCGCATGCTTCAAATGATATTTTGGTGTTTCATGAAAAGGACGATACATTTTCTGTGGAGGTCACCAAGGAAAAATCAAAAAAATACATCGTGATTAGTTCGTCAAGCACTATGACCACAGAGTTCAGAACTTTATTAGCCGACAATCCCGAAGGTGAATTTACCATTTTCCAGAAAAGAGTTCGTGGCTTAGAATATGATATTGCACATTTTGGAGAATATTTTTATGTTTTAACTAATAAGGATGGTGCTACCAATTTCAAGCTTATGAAAACCCCAGAATTGGCTACGACCAAAGAAAATTGGATTGATATTATTGCGCACCGAGACGATGTTTTAATTGAAGACATTGATATATTTAGAGATTTCTTAGTAGTTACCGAGCGTTTCAATGGCTTGAATACCATTCGAATTATGCCTTGGAGTGGGGAAGGGGAATATTATTTGCCATTTGAAAGCGAAACCTACACTGCTTATACTTCTACCAATGTCGATTTTGACACCGATATTTTGCGGTACGGTTATCAATCAATGGCAACCCCATCGTCGATTATTGATTTCAATATGAAGACAAAGGAAAAGGAAATCATGAAAGAGCAACAAGTTTTAGGAGGTAAATTTGATAAAAATAACTATACCGAAGAACGTGTTTGGGCTATAGCAACTGATGGTACGAAAGTGCCAATTTCGATGGTTTACAGAAAAGAATTGAAGAAAAATGGAGCCAATCCATTGTTGCAATATGCCTATGGTTCCTATGGATATTCTATGGATGCCACGTTCTCATCAACCCGATTGAGTTTGTTGGATCGCGGATTCATATTTGCCATAGCACACGTTCGTGGGGGGGAAGATTTAGGACGACAATGGTATGATGACGGAAAGTTATTAAAGAAGAAAAATACTTTTACTGATTTTATAGATTGCTCAAAGTTTTTAATTGCCGAGAAATATACGTCACCCTTGCACCTGTATGCCGAAGGAGGATCTGCTGGGGGATTATTAATGGGTGCAATTGCAAATATGGCACCTGAATTGTATAATGGAATCATTGCCCAAGTGCCATTTGTGGATGTTTTAACGACGATGCTCGACGACACCATTCCTTTAACGACGGGAGAATATGACGAATGGGGGAATCCAAACGTTAAGAAATATTATGATTATATGAAGTCCTATTCCCCGTATGATAATGTGACAGCGCAAGAATATCCAACAATGTACATTTCCACAGGTTTGCATGATTCACAAGTACAATATTGGGAACCTGCAAAATGGGTTGCTAAATTACGTGCTTTAAAAACTGACGGCAACACTATCTATCTGGATACCAATATGGATGCTGGACATGGAGGTGCTTCTGGAAGGTTTGAGGCTTTGAAGGAATTGGCTAAGGAATTCACTTTTTTGTTAGATTTAGAAAAAATAGGAAAATAATTAGAAAATTATTGTTAAATTTGCAAGTATTGAAGTTAGCATAGATTGAATATTTAAATCTTAATGGACTACTTTTTATGAAAGAAAAAATAAAGGCCTTCGACAGTGTGCTTGATTTAATTGGTAATACACCCCTAATCAAACTCAACAAAGTCACTGATGATTTAGTTGGAAACTTTTACGCTAAAGTAGAAGCTTTCAATCCCGGCCATTCCTCGAAAGACAGAATTGCATTGTATATTATAGAAGAAGCTGAGAAAAAAGGAATTTTAACTCCAGGAGATACTATAATAGAAACTACATCCGGAAATACTGGGTTTAGTTTGGCAATGGTAAGTATTATAAAAGGCTACAACTGTATTTTGGCCGTAAGTTCAAAATCTTCATTGGATAAAATTGATATGTTAAGAAGTATGGGTGCAAAAGTTTATGTTTGCCCTGCTAATGTTTCTGCTGATGATGAACGTTCCTATTATTCTGTTGCGAAACGCTTGCATGATGAAACGAAAGGTTCTGTATATATCAATCAATATTTCAACCAATTGAATGTTGATGCACATTACAAATCTACCGGTCCTGAAATTTGGGAACAAACAAAAGGTCAAATTACACATTTAGTCGCTTGTAGCGGAACTGGAGGAACTATCTCTGGGATTGCAAAATACTTGAAAGAAAAAAATCCAAATATTAGAATTTTAGGAGTTGATGCTTTTGGATCGGTATTAAAAAAATACCACGAGACAAAAGAATTTGACAACGACGAAATATATCCTTACCGAATTGAAGGGTTGGGAAAAAACTTAATTCCATCTGCAACTGATTTCGATTCTATAGATTACTTTATGAAAGTAACCGATGAAGAAAGTGCACACGCTACAAGAGAATTGGCAAAAAGAGAAGGTCTGTTTGTAGGATACACTTCTGGTGCTGTTCTTCAAGCGATTAGACAATATGCAAGCGAAGGGGAATTTGATGAAAACAGTAATGTAATTGCTATTTTTCCAGACCACGGTTCTCGTTATATGAGTAAAGTATTTAGTGACGATTGGATGAACGAACAAGGTTTCTTTGATAGCGTTAATGCTGAAGAAGCTCAGAAAATCGAGTTCATTAAATAGATATTAGAATATAGACTTCTTAGTTTTTTAAACCATTACTAAATACAACAAAAAACTCCAGAGTGATCTGGAGTTTTTTTTGTTATTTAAATCTTTTAATTATTGAATCTGAAATCCTTACTCTTCCATCGTATGATACACATTCATTACGTCATCATCTTCTTCGATTTTCTCGATTAGTTTTTCAACATCTGCCATTTCAGCTTCGGTTAATTTTTTAGTGATTTGAGGGATGCGTTCAAAACCTGATGAAAGTATTTCTATATTTCTACTTTCTAATTCTTTTTGGATGGTTCCAAAGCTACCAAAAGGCGCGTAGATTAAAATTCCATCTTCGTCTTCAAAAACTTCTTCGGCACCAAAGTCGATTAATTCCAATTCTAATTCTTCAGGATCCATTCCGTTAGCTGGAATTCGGAAATTGCACGTATGGTCAAACATAAATTCAACCGAACCTTGCGTTCCCATTGTACCATTGCATTTATTGAAATAACTTCTAACATTGGCAACTGTTCTGTTGTTATTGTCGGTAGCTGTTTCAACAAGAATCGCAATTCCGTGTGGTGCGTAACCTTCAAATAAAACTTCTTTATAGTTGGCAGTGTCTTTATCTGTTGCTTTTTTGATGGCGCGTTCTACATTCTCTTTTGGCATATTAACTGCCTTAGAGTTTTGTATTACGGCTCTTAATCTTGAATTGGCATCAGGATTTGGACCACCTTCTTTAACTGCCATTACAATATCTTTACCAATTCTGGTAAATGCTTTGGCCATTGCTGACCAGCGTTTCATTTTTCTACCTTTTCGGAATTCAAAAGCTCTTCCCATTTCTAATAATTTTTTATCTAATTCAATTTTAATGTCAATTTCAATGTCAATTTCAATTTACTTTTTGCTATTGCAATTGATTTTTGTAATTGATTTTTGCAATTGATTTTTTGTTTTTTTACTTCTTATAAAAAGGTAACTTAATCACCTTTGCAGAAACATCATTTTTTCTAATTCTAATGAAAATCTCACTATCCACGGCTGAAAAGGCTGTTGGCACATAACCCATTCCAATTCCAACATTCATTGATGGCGACATCGTTCCCGAAGTTACAATCCCAATTACAGTTCCATTGGCATCAACGATTTCGTAGTCGTGACGTGGCACTGCGCGTTCTTGCATTTCAAAAGCCACTAATTTTTTAGTTACACCTGCTTCTTTTTGGTTCTTCAAATTTTCTGAATTGGTAAATTCTTTTGTGAATTTTGTAATCCAACCCAATCCAGCTTCCAATGGCGAAGTCGTGTCGTTGATGTCGTTTCCATACAAACAGAATCCCATTTCCAATCGCAACGTATCACGAGCTGCCAACCCAATTGGCTTGATTCCAAAAGGTTCACCCGCCTCAAAAACTTTGTTCCAAATAGTTTCTACTTGGTCGTTTTTACAATAAATCTCAAATCCACCAGAACCGGTATAACCAGTTGCAGAAATAATTACGTTATCAAAACCTGCAAAATCAGCTACTTCAAAATGATAATAAGCTATTACTGATAAATCAATCGATGATAATGATTGCATCGCTTCAACGGCTTTAGGACCTTGAATTGCCAACAAAGAATAGTCGTCAGAAAGGTTTTTCATTTCAACACCCAAATCATTGTGCGATGAAATCCAATTCCAATCTTTGTCAATATTCG
>JBIPNF010000168.1:0-5603 GCA_044373885.1 Flavobacterium sp.
GCTTCTGATTTTCCAGTGTTTGTTTTTTCTCCGTGTTTAGCGAAGATCTCTTCTTTAATCTCTTTAGTTAAATACATTCCAATATTTGTTTAATGATTTTTATGTATGTCTTATAGCTATTATAAGACCGTGCAAAAGTACTATTTATTTTTTAAAATGCAAGATTATTATAATTATTCTAACCATAAATTTCTAAAGGCCTTGTTTTTATCATAATCATCGGCTTGTTTTTCGATATTAAAAAAGCGGTGCATTCTGGGATCATTTCCAACACCCGCCAAATAAGCCCAATTTCCCCAATTGCTGCAAACATCATAATCGATTAGCGATTCTTCAAAATAGGCTGCTCCAAATCGCCAATCCATATTAAGTTCGTTGCAAAAATAACTCGCCACATTTTGCCGACCTCGATTGCTCATAAATCCTGTTTTTTTGAGTTCTATCATATTTGCATTAATAAAATCAGATGGTGTTGCGCCATTAATCCATTGCGAAAGTAGTTTTTCGTTCAGAGATTTCGAGTTTTTATTTTCGGTTTTTATTCCAGAATACAAGAAAAATTTGGTTTGGTGTTTTTTGAACATAAATCGAAAAAAATCACGCCATAACAATTCGAAAATTAACCAATAAGTAGATTCATTTGCACCATTTTCACTTTCATATTTTCGAATTTCTTTATAAATATATCGTGGCGAAATACATCCAAGTGCCAACCAAGCCGAAAATTTTGATGAGTAATTTGCACCAACCATTCCATTTCGGGTTTCCTTATAAATTGACAAACTCTTTGTTTCAAAGAAATAATGGTTCAATCTTTTGATAGCTTCGGTTTCTCCTCCCTTAAACTGGATTGCTGCGCGAGAATCTATTGCCGTGAATTCTAAATTTAAATCTTTTAAACTTGGCAAAATCAGTGTTGGAATTTCTGGCGAATTTATTGTTGTTGGTTTAGCCAATGCTTTTTTAACCGTTGCCTCTTGTTCTGTCTTTTTTCGGAATACGGTAAAAACATCTGGAATGTCTTTTATTGAAAAAGGTAAATCTTCGGCACAATATAAAGTGCTGGTGCTGAAAGTTTCCATTTCGCAGCCTAATTTAAAAATCGCTTTTTGAACTAATTGCTCCGTTTGCTTTTCTTCATATGCGACTTCTCGTTTTGCAAATACTTTTTTGGATTGGTATAAATTTACAATTTTAGTCAGTTCTTCTTCTGGTTTACCTTTCAAAATAAGCAAACCTGAACCTAGTTTTCGTAAATTTTTATCCAAATCAATTAAAGATTCTAGTAAGAATTGTGCTCTGAAACTCCCTGTTTTTTTGAATCCATAAGGTGTTGTTTCAAAATGGGATTCATCAAAACAATAAACGGGAATAATCTGTTCACTTTCCGCAATTGCTCTGCAAAGTACTTCATTATCGGTTATTCTTAAATCGGTTTTGAACCAAACTATAGCGGTTTTCATAAATCATTTATATTTTTCAAATAAAAATCTGCTTGTTCCAACAAGGCTGTTTTAGCGTCGGGATTCATCTTGCGCCAAACATTATACATCATTCCGATTCTAGGATTTTTACCTAGTTTCTCTTCGTTTGTATCATAAAAATTCCAATATAAACTATTGAAAGGACATGCTTTTTCTCCCGTTTTTACTGCTTTTTTGTAGAAACACGTTCCGCAATAGTGACTCATTTTATCAATATAGGATGCCGAACTTACATAAGGTTTTGAGCCCACAATACCACCATCGGCAAATTGACTCATTCCACGAGTATTGGTAATTTCAACCCATTCAATTGCGTCGATGTATATACCCAAATACCAAGCATCCACTTCATTTGGATGAATTCCTACCAAAAGCGCAAAATTCCCTGTAATCATTAATCGCTGAATATGATGCGCATAAGCATAATTCAAAGATTGATTGATAGTGTCTTTTAAACACAA
The DNA here is from genome assembly GCA_044373885.1 of Flavobacterium sp. Taxonomy (GTDB): domain Bacteria; phylum Bacteroidota; class Bacteroidia; order Flavobacteriales; family Flavobacteriaceae; genus Flavobacterium. Next base: position 1,946 of record JBIPNF010000168.1, read on the forward strand.
CATTTTGGTTTTTCCAGTCCAAAACCAATCGGGTAATTTCTCCTGATTATTAAAGTAATTCAATGTCGCATATTCAGGCATTTTTAACCAATAAATCCCGCGCATGTATTCCCGCCAACCTATTATTTGACGTACAAAACCTTCAAGTTGATTGTACTCAATTGCTTCAGGATGTTTTCTCCATTCGGCAATGGCTTTATCAACAACCTCTTGCGGTGAAATCATCTTTAAATTCATAGAAAACGAAATTCGAGAATGATATAGTGACCATTCGTTTGGCGTCATTGCATCTTGGTAGGAACCAAATAAGGACAAACATTCGGTGACAAAAAAATCCAATAATTCTAAAGATTGCTTTCTGTTTATGGGCCAAACAAAATTTTCGGCATCAATAGTTCCAATGGTTTTAATATCCGTTTTTTGAATTTCTGTAAGAATTTTTGAGACATTATTATTGAAAACTAAAGGCGTTATAGGTTTATGATTTTTGGGTAATTTCTTCCGATTGTCTTCATCATAATTCCATTTTCCGTTTAAGGGTTTGTCGTTTTCCATTAAAACTGCGTGTTTCTTTCGCATATTTCTATAGAAGCTTTCCATTAAAAATGTTTTTTTGCCTTCGAAAAATTCGCCAAGTTCATTTCGTCTTGAATAAAAATGCTCTGAATCTGCTACTGAATTTTTAATTGTTAATTTCTCGCAAAAGTTTTTTAGAAGTTGGTCTAATCGGTATTCATCTGGAAATTGATATTCAAAAGTGGTAATTTGATGTTTTGAAATTATAGTTTCTATATTTTTATCGAACGATTGTAAGTTGTTTCCATCATTAATACCAATATAAATTACATTGTGTTTTGCTAATTTTAAAGATTCAGCAAAGGATCGCATTGCTGAAAAAAAGCCAACCACTTTTTGAATATGATGTTTGGTATAATCGGTTTCGGTGCGAACTTCCATCATCACATAAACTACCGAAGAATCCACTTCAGAAAACCAAGAATGATTGCTATTTAATTGATCACCAAGAATTAATCGTAAGGTTTTAGGCATTTTATTAGATATTGTAAGTGATGAGAAAATAGATTAAACTGCGAATTTTAATCGAACCCTTTGCCATTCAATTTTGACAGACGAACCTTCGGCAATAAATACTGCTTCTGGTTCTGTATCATTTAAAACCGAAAACGATTCTCCATACATTGCTTTAAAATCACAATCAATTTTTGTGTCTAAAACGGTATTAATTTTCCAACTCGGATGCTGTAATCGGTATTCTTCTGTGTTGTTTTCGTCAATTTTAGTATAGCCAAAATAGTGTTCATAAATGAATTTTTCTAAGGTGTCATTTTTCATACTATGTGACTTATTTGACGCTTCAACATAAATACTATTCCAACTATTATTTAATTTCCAATCGAATTTTACTTTTTTTGAGTTCAAATCTTTGGTAATAGTATGCTTTGTTGGAACTACGGTATAATGTTCATTGTATAAATTATTTGCCATCCAAGCAACAATTCTGTAAGGAATCGTTTCGTTTATAAATACGACGCCCCGCTTGGTTATTCCATCTTCTTTTCGGAGCACATAAAAGCGTAGATTAATTTCTTCAAAAGTTCCCAAAAAAGGAATAGGAACATTGAATAGTTTTGTTTTTTTGAACATAAAACCAACTAAACTCACATAGGCTTTACCGTTGTGTAAATCCAAACCTACTCCTTTTGGTAAAAATGGAGTTAAAATTTCTGGGTCAATTACGTAATTGGCCATTATGATATTTTCCCAATTGGCTTTTAAAAACGTTCCCATAAAATAGAATTATTAGTTTTTGATGTCGATTATTTTTGAATGTGTTTTATTTTGAAGGTTCTCAAAATACACAATTTTAGATATGAAATAATAATAGAAATTATGTCTCGAAGACTTTGATTAAATTGTAATCTTTAAATTTATATTCAAAAAGACTTATGAAGTTTCTAATTATTTACTACGAAAACATAGCGTCTTTATGATTCAATAACAACCACTTTTTATCGCTGTTCAATTTGAAAGTGGCAATGTGTTCTCTATTCCATTCTTGTGGAGAAATTAAGGATAAAAAATTGGTTCCGTCAGTGCCATTATACAAATGATAAATTTCGCCAATAACGGGTTCAAATGAAAATTTAGCATTGTAAACTAAATCATTCCATTCGTATTCTTCCATTAATTTTTGGTATTGCAGTTTCAGTTCGTTAAACTTGTTTTCAAACTCTTTATTTACATTATGAATCCCTCTGCTTTTCCAAGCCACAACATCATCAGTTTTAATAACTGGTGCGCCAACGCTTGTAGAATAAGGCAAAAGACTTGCGTTATATCCTTTTTCTTCTGAAAACACTACGTTATCTGGCTTATCCTTTTTCATTTTTTGAATTAAATTTATCACTAATTATTTTTGTTTAATCTTAATACAAATATATTAAACAAAAGTAATCAAAAATTATAACAAGAGTGATGTTTAAAAGATAAATAATATATAAATTCTAACTGTGAATTTATTTAGTTTCTAAAAACATCTAACGCCAATGAAGGTTTTCCGCTTGTTTGCCAGCAACTTAACTGGTATCCGCTCCAGTATTTTTCGCCTTCAGGTTCCCAATAAATTACACCAAGACCTTTGTGATTAGGAACATTTTTGACGGCGGTTATTGTGGCAGCTAGCATATTATAAGTGTTTTGAACCAATGTGAAATCGCCGCCAACTTCTACAATCATTACTTCTTTGCCATAGCGCGAAACCATATCGTTGAGGTTGTTTTGTAAATCTGTGATAGTAGCTGTATAATCGCTATTAATCCAATAGGGATAATACGAAAGTCCAATTACGTCATAGTTTACATTATTAGCCCTTATATTATCAAAAAACCATCTGAATCGAGCATTGTCATACCCTTTATCGATATGAATTACAACTTTTATTGAAGTATCAATTGCCTTTGTAGCTTCATATCCTTTATTTAGTAATTGCGCTAATTGGCCAAAATTAGTATAATTTCCATCTGGCCATAACATTCCACTTGGAATTTCATTGCCAATTTGAACCCATTCTGGAGTTACTCCTGCCGTTTTTAATGCAGTTAGAACTTCAAAAGTATGGTTGTAAACATCATTCAATAGCGTTGGAAAAGTGTGGTTTGCCCAAGCAGCAGGTTTGGTTTGGTGTCCGGGATCTGCCCAAGTATCGCTATAATGAAAGTCAATCATAATGCGCATTCCCATATTTTTTGCTCTCAATGCCATTGCTACGGTTTCACTTTTACTGCAATGTCCATTTATTCTGTCATTGGAAGGATTCACAAAAACACGCAAACGAATCGTATTTATTCCTCGGTCTTTTAATAGTTGCAAGCAGTTTTTTTCTGTACCATCGGCATCATAAAATTTATATCCTGTTGCTTCCATTTGTGACAACCAACCCACATCTGCTCCTTTTGCAAAATTGTCTGTAATTATAGGAGTTGGATTTTCATTATTAGATTTACTACACGATGAAAAGTATATTGCTATAAAAAGTGGCAACATAAATAATATTTTGCGGATTTTATTTTTCATAGCATTATTAATATCAAATTTTTCATTTTTTTTGAAAATTAAGGATTATTTTTATTTTTCACCA
>JBIPNF010000169.1:0-5562 GCA_044373885.1 Flavobacterium sp.
AACAAAACCTTCTTGATTGGTCATGGTGATGGAAAAGGCCCTGGCGACAAAGGATACAAAAGAATGAAACGCGTTTTTACAAATCCTTTCTCAAAGGCACTTTTTCGCTGGTTGCATCCAGATATTGGCGTGAAATTAGCACAGTATTTATCGGTAAAAAACAAACTGATTTCAGGAGATGAAGACGTAAAATTCCTTGGTGAAGAAAACGAATGGTTGGTACTTTATTCCAAAAGAAAACTTGAAACAAAACACTACAACTATTTTATTTTTGGGCACCGTCATTTGCCAATGAAAATCTCCGTGGGAGAAAATGCTGAATATGTAAATTTAGGGGATTGGATTGGCTATTTTACGTACGGTGTTTTTGATGGAGATAATTTTGAAATTAAGAAGTTTGAATAAATACCTTTAAAGACATGACTTTAACAATTATTTTTATAGTATTTGGATTTTGTTTTATAGTCGAGCGTTTGAAACCAGGTTGGAAATTGCCCGAAGTGCCTACATGGACACTGCGCGTTTTAGCTGTGAATTTTATTCAACTTGGAATTGTAACTCTTGCTGGTTTTACATGGGAAAAATGGTTTTCTGAATATTCGTTATTTAATTTATCAAATGAAGTAAATTCTTTTTTTGGTGGATTTATTGCCTACTTTATAGCAACTTTTATTTTCTATTGGTGGCACAGATGGAGACATAAAATTGATTTTTTGTGGACTCATTTTCATCAAATACACCATAGTCCTCAAAGACTTGAGGTAATTACATCTTTTTACAAGCATCCTTTAGAAATGACTGTCAATTCAATTATTGGAAGTATTCTTGTTTATTCTACTTTAGGCTTAAGCCTCGAAGCTGGTGGGATTTATACGCTTTTTACAGCATTAGGTGAATTTTTTTATCACACTAATATAAAAACGCCTCAGTGGATTGGATATGTGTTTCAAAGACCTGAAATGCACAGAATTCACCATGAATATGACAAACACACCAATAACTATGGCGATATTGTTTGGTGGGATATGCTCTTTGGAACATACGAAAACCCTAAGGAATTTAAGGCTAATTGTGGGTTTGACAATGAAAAAGAGCAGCGTTTATTAGATATGTTGAAATTTAAAGACGTTCATAAAGAATAGATTATTCTTTGTTTTTAGCTTTCAAAAATAGTTTCAAAATAAAAATTGACACCAAATATAACCCAGCAGAAAAAGGAACAGCTGTAAGCAACCATCCTCCAAAACCACAGAGTAATTCAAAGGAAAGATGCGAAAGTGTAGCGAAAAAACTATTCTGGAAGGATGCAATAATTTCTTGAGGCGAATGATTTGTTTTAGGAACCGAAAAAATAAATTCTCCAATATTTATAAAAGGAATAATCATAATAACTTGAATTGGCCACATAATGTAGCTTTGGGCAATCATAATAGGCAAATTGAGCTTTCTTTTTAACGAAAGTGCCGTTAATAAAAAAGTACTCACGCCAAGAATTGGAATAGTTGAAATTAACCCAGAAACAACAATACTTTGCGTTAATTCAATTGGTGTTAAACCTTGTTTAAATAGCGCAATAGTTTTAGTTTTTAATGCATTTATATCCATTATTTAGTGTTTCTAATTGAACTTACTTCTCGTGTTCATCAATGTCTTTTTGTAAGTCTAATTTTCTGAATGTTGGTGATGCAAAACCTGTGAAAAGCACAATAATTAGCGTCATCGTTCCTCCAAAAACCACCGAAGTGACTGTTCCCATCAATTTAGCTGTCAATCCGCTTTCAAAAGCACCAAGCTCATTAGAAGATCCTACAAAAATTGAATTTACAGCCGCAACTCGTCCTCGCATGTGGTCAGGCGTTTTCAATTGTAAAATCGTTTGGCGAATAACAACTGAAATTCCATCTACAACACCACTAAAAAACAATGCCATTACCGATAGCCAAAAAATAGTGGAAAGTCCAAAAATAATAATACAAATTCCAAAAGCAAATATTGAAAATAGCAGCTTCATTCCTGCATTTTTATTCAAAGGAACATACGCCGAAATAAACATAGTAATAAAGGCTCCTAAAGCGGGAGCAGCTCTTAAGACCCCAAATCCTTCGGGGCCAACTTTCAAAATATCTTGGGCAAATATTGGCAAAAGCGCTACCGCCCCACCAAAAAGTACCGCTACCATGTCTAATGATAAAGCGCCTAAAATCGTTTTATTATTGTAAACAAATTTAACGCCTTCCTTTAAACTTTGCATAATTGGTTCGCCAATTTTAGGGTTTAGAATTGGTTTTGTACTAATTTGACTCAAAGCTATTAATGCCAAAACCGAACAGCCTAAAATAGAACACATCGACCAATGAACTCCAATTAAAGTTATTGAAAAACCAGCCACTGCAGGACCTAAAACAGAACTTATTTGCCAAACCGAACTGCTCCAAGTTGCAGCATTTGAATAGACTTTTTTAGGAACTATTAAAGACAAAAGCGAAAATATTGTTGGCCCTAAAAAGGCACGAACCAATCCGCCAAGAAACACTAAAAAGTAAATCGAATATAAAATAACTTCTGAAGAATAGTTGCTTTTAAAAGGTGGCCAAGTCAATAAAAAAAGTCCGAAACTAATTATTAAAAATCCTAAAATGCATTTCATCAACAATCCTTTTTTTTCATTTTGATCTACAATATGTCCTGCAAATAAAGCCATCGAAATTGCGGGAACCACCTCCATTAACCCAACAATTCCTAGTGAAAGTGCGCTTTTAGTTAAGCTGTACACTTCCCATTCGATAACGATAAATTGCATCGACCACGCAAAAACCATAACAAACCGAAGTAATAAAAAAATATTAAATTCTTTATAACGCAAGGCTGCATAAGGGTCATTCTTCTTCATATTCTAATAAAAATTATTTAATATCTCTCAATCTTAATTGAATGGTAACTTTTCCATTCCACTCATTTTCATCTAAACAATACACGGCATCAAAGGGTTTTTTATCGGTAACCAAATTGATTTTATTTCCCAAACCAAAACCAATTGCCGCAATTCCTTCTGTCCCGAATCCTGAAGTTTCGGGACGGGATTGCTTTACAAATAGTTTTAAATGCGCTTCATCCAAACCCATGTTTTTTGGAAAACCTGTATCATTTATGTTTTTTGACATAAAAATTGGTGTCATATTTAAGGGTCCAAAAGGTTCAAATTGGTTCAAAATCCGAATTAATTTGGGTGTAATTTCTGGAAAATTAATTTCCGCATCAATAGAAATTTCTGGAAGTAACATATCAGGATGAATGGTTTCTGACACTACTTTTTCAAAGGCTTTTTTGAAAGCGAGATAATTTTCTTCCTTCAAGGTCATTCCCGCAGCATACATGTGACCACCAAACTGCTCTAAATGTTCCGAACACGCTTCCAAAGCATTATAAACATCAAATCCTTTTACAGATCGAGCCGAAGCCGCTAATTTATCGCCACTTTTTGTGAAAACTAAAGTCGGTCGATAATACGTTTCTATCAATCGTGATGCGACAATTCCAATCACACCTTTATGCCAATCTTCTTGGTACACAACCGTTGTAAAACCTTCAACTTCATCATTTTCAACTATTTGCGAAAGCGCTTCAATGGTGATTTGTTTGTCCAATTCTTTTCGGTCGAAATTGTATTTTTCAATTTCAGAAGCAAATTGTTGTGCTTGCTCAAAATCAAATTCTGACAATAATTCTACTGCATGATTGCCATGTTTTATGCGTCCTGCAGCATTAATTCTAGGTGCAATTATAAATACAACATCGGTAATATCGAGTGTTTGTTTTTTTATTTGATGAATCAAAGCCTTAATGCCTGGTCGCGGATCTGAGTTAATAACTTGCAATCCAAAATGGGCCAAAACCCTATTTTCTCCCGTCATTGGAACAATATCGGCAGCAATTGCAGTCGCCACTAAATCGAGATAGGGCGTTAAATCTTCAATGGTTTGGTTTCTATTTTCGCCCAAAGCTTGAATCAACTTGAAGCCAATTCCGCACCCACATAATTCATCATACGGATAGGAACAATCGTCTCTTTTTGGATCTAAAACTGCTATTGCATCTGGCAAAAATTCTCCAGGTCGGTGGTGGTCACAAATGATAAAATCGATGTTTCGTTCTTTGGCATAAGCCACGTGATCTATGGATTTTATGCCGCAATCTAAGGCAATAATTAATGAAAACTCATTGTCGTCGGCAAAGTCAATTCCCTTGAAAGAAATTCCATATCCTTCATCATAACGATCTGGAATATATGTAGCAACATTGGAATAATAGGTTTTTAAATAGGACGAAACCAATGAAACTGCTGTAGTTCCATCGACATCATAATCCCCAAACACGAGAATTTTTTCTTGATTGACTATCGCCAATTCAATTCTTGCAACGGCTTTGTCCATGTCTTTCATCAGATACGGATTGTGCAAATGTTCTAATTTTGGGCGAAAAAAATCTCTGGCTTCTTCGAAAGTTTCAATGCCACGTTGCACCAAAAGAGTGGCAACAAATTCTTCGACATTTAAGGCTTCTGCCAATTGGGTAACTTTTTGAGAATCGGGTTTTGGTTTTAAAGTCCAACGCATATAATTTGATTTTGAATGGTTACTAATTTATTGAACTTTATGTAATTATTTAGAAGGCTTTCCTCCCACAATAACCACAATTTCGCCTTTTGGAGGTTTGTTTTCGAAATGAATTAAAACTTCCCGAACGGTTCCTCGAATGTTTTCCTCGTGTAATTTTGACAATTCTCGAGAAACGCAAATTGGACGGTCTTCACCGAAATAAGTAATGAATTCCGTTAGGGTTTTTACTAATTTATGAGGGGAAACATACAAAATCATCGTTCTTGTTTCTTCGGCTAAGGCTAAATATCGGGTTTGTTTTCCTTTCTTGTCAGGCAAAAATCCTTCAAAAACAAATTTGTCATTTGGCAAGCCACTGTTTACTAATGCGGGTACAAAAGCCGTTGCTCCGGGTAGGCATTCAACGGTAATTCCGTGTTCAACACAAGCACGAGTCAGCAAAAATCCTGGGTCGGAAATAGCAGGAGTTCCAGCGTCGGAAATCAATGCAATGGTATCTCCGGCTTTCAATCTTGAAATTAAATTCTCAATTGTTTTGTGCTCGTTGTGCATGTGGTGGCTGTGCATGTGCGTGCCAATTTCAAAATGTTTTAGTAATTTTCCGCTCGTTCTGGTATCTTCTGCCAAAATCAAATCGACTTCTTTGAGAATTCGAATCGCACGAATGGTCATGTCTTCGAGATTTCCAATAGGCGTGGGAACGATATATAATTTTGACATAATTAAAATAAATTTAATGCAAACCAGATGTAATTTTGAGAATTATCGCTTGGTTAATTTGAAATAAAAATGAAAATTTAGGCGAATCTCTTCTCTATGATTTCCATAAAACGGGCAACATAATCGTCTTTTCCTTCCCAATTATTATAATCTGGTTTTACCATGTCTTCAATGAAATTTTCCGCTTCATCAAAAGTATCAAACGTACTCAATTGCGAAATTACGC
>JBIPNF010000170.1:0-5539 GCA_044373885.1 Flavobacterium sp.
TTAATTTAATAAACCGATGCGAAATGACGTTGCAACAATAACAATGACCTATCGCGAAGCGCTGAAACAAGGGCTTCGCGAAGCGTTACATAATGACGAACGTGTTTTTTTGATGGGAGAAGATGTCGGACGCTACGGCGGTTCATTTGCGGTAAGCAAGGGATTTTTGCAAGAATTTGGAGAAGACCGAATCATGGACATGCCACTTTCGGAAGCTGGTTTCACAGGGGCCGGAATTGGCGCTGCCATTTTGGGAATGAAACCCATTGTTGAAATCATGACCGTAAACTTCAGTTTGCTGGCACTAGATCAAATTGTGAACAATGCGGCTACTTTATTCCACATGTCGGGCGGGCAAATAAATGTGCCGGTTGTAATCCGAATGGGGTGCGGCATTGGCAAACAATTGGCGGCACAACATTCACACAGTTGGGAACCTTTTTATGCGCACGTTCCAGGTTTAATCGTTTTGTCGGTGGGAACTCATGAAGATGCCCGTGGTATGTTGGCAGCAGCCTTAAAAAATCCAAATCCTGTGCTGCTATTTGAATATACGTCGATGCTCAATTTGGAAAGGGAAATTGCCAATGATTTTGAGCCAATAACCATAACCAATGCAAAAATTCTGAGAATTGGCAAAGACATTTCCATTGTAACTTATGGAACGGGAGTTTACAAAAGTCTGGAAGCTGCTAAACTATTAGCCGCTCAAGGAATAGATTCCGAAGTTATCGATTTGCGGGTTTTGCGTCCCCTCGATGAAGCAACAGTTTTGACTTCAGTAGCAAAAACCCATCGGGTGCTTATTGTGGAAGATGCGTGGCGTTCGGTTAGTATTTCTTCGGAAATAAGTGCCCGAATTTCAGAAAAAGCCTTCTATGATTTGGATGTACCAATCCAGCGGTTGTGCGGAGTTGAAGTACCCATTCCCTACCCGATTCACCTAGAAGAAGCCGCTGTGCCGCAAATAAACGATATTATAAATGCAGTTAAAAAAATGATTCACCATGATTGAATTTCAAATGCCAAGTTTGGGTGCTGATATGGAAGACGGCACCTTAATAGAATGGAAAAAGAAACCCGGAGATGTAGTGAAACGTGGCGATATCATTGCGGAAGTTGACACGCAAAAAGGACTCATTGAAATTGAAGTTTTCGACGAAGGAAGTATTGCAGAATTGCTAATTCAAGAAGGAACAAAAGTACCTGTGGGAACCAAAATGGCATTGATACAACCCAATGCTGTCGAAGCCGAAAAACCTTTCGAATTGCATCCAATAATGGAGAAAATAACTGTACCCATCATTGAAGAAAAAACGGATACGATTTCAATAAAAGCATCGCCATTGGCAAAGAAAATGGCACAAGAAAATCATATCGACCTTTCAAAAATTAAAGGAACAGGTCCAGACGGTGCAATTACCAAAGAAGATATTGACGTAAGTATCAAGCAATCAGAAACCGCTGAAACCGAAAAAATAAGTACGCCATCAGAAGCTATCCGAATGGCGGTTGCAGCGGCAATGAGCAAATCCAACCGAGAAATCCCACATTATTATTTGGAGAAAAAAATTGATATGACCAAGACCTTGGCGTGGTTGCAAGAAGCCAACAAACAGCGAGCGGTTGCCAATCGGCTTTTGCCAGTCGTTTTAGTTATAAAAGCAATGGCTAAATCCCTTAAAGAAGTCCCCGATTTAAATGCCGTTTGGGACAATGGTTTGCTTCAAAAAACGGAAATCAATATCGGTTTTGTAGTTTCGCTTCGAAACGGTGGCATCATCGTTCCCGCCATTCCACAATCGGATATCAAAAGCGCAGACGAAATTATGCTCGCCTTGAACGATTTGATACCCCGCGCAAGAGCTTTAAAATTGCGAAGCTCCGAATTGAGCACTTCCACAATAACCCTAACCAATCTTGGCGATGCGGGTGCCGATACTGTTTTCGGGTTAATTTATCCGCCCCAAGTGGCCATTGTAGGAATTGGAAATATTACCGAGCAGCCCTTTGCCGAAAACGGAATGCTAGGAATTCGCTCCTTGGCAAACGTAACGTTGGCGGGCGATCACCGAGCAACAGACGGATTAACGGGCAGTCGGTTTCTTAGCAGTCTTGACAAATATCTACAAAATCCAGAAGCGCTATGAACCCCGAAATCCTCCACCAAACCATCGTTGTTTTGCTACAGCAAATCGCACCCGATACCACACCGTCCACATTAAAATTAGAGGAAAACATTAGAGAAACACTCAACATTGATTCCTTCGATTTCCTGCAGTTTGTGATTGCGCTTCATGAAAAAACGGGTGTTGAAATCCCCGAAGAAGATTACGGAAAAATAAACACGATTCAAAACGCAATTGAATATATCCAAAACAAAAGCCATTGAATATGAGTGTGTAAATACTTCTATTTTTTTATTTGGGCGTGCCCTCGTTTAGAATGTCATTGCTAAGATTGAAGCAATCAGTAAACTCGGTCGGGCTTTTCGCTTCAATCTCTGTTCCACTTTGTTCCACAGAGGATTTCCACTGCTATCCCTCACGCGAGCTAAACCTCATCAGAAACTATACTTTAAAAACAATACTTTTTGGAGACCAGATGGCGCAGATATATCAACGCAACGATAGGGTGGATTTGTAATCCGTCCCCACAAAGACAAGAAAAAATGAGTGATTTCAATATAAAAAATAGAATCTGAAATAAATTCAGATTGACAAATCATAGGTAAAATTCAGAGTGACACTATCTACACCTTTTTATTTACAAGTTACTAATTGCGAATTCTTGTCATGCTGAACTTGTTTCAGCATCTAACTCCACTTTTATTTTAAACAAACACAAATTTCAACAAGAGCAATTTAGGTCTTTGTAGCAGCAAAACTATCCTGATTTACAATGCCGTAGGTACAAAAAGTATTCAAGAAATAAAAAGTTCCATTGATGCTTTGTAAGAATAATAACATTACATTTGAATTTAAATAAAGTAAGACGCTTGTCATAAAATACGAACCAATTTAGGGGTAACACGCTGAAGTATGAATTAATAAAAATTAATCAATTATGAGAAATTTAAGTCTTATTCTAATATCATTTTTTACTACAATTATATACTCACAATGTAACACGGTTATTAGTGCTGGTCGAAGGCACAACATTTTATTAAAAGACAATAGGGTAATTGAAACATGGGGAAATGGCATAAATGGATTTGGGGCTTTAGGATTTGGGATTACTTCAAACATTCTAATTCCTACACCCTTAAGTTCACTAGGAAACATAAGCAAAATATTTACTGGTGCCTATAATAGTTTTGTAATTAAAGAAAATGGTACACTGTGGGCAACTGGCGACAATGAAGATGGGCAATTAGGCATAGGAACTTTTGGATCAGGAAATGTTTCAAATGTATTTGTTCAAATTGGAACTTCAGCTGATTGGAAAACTATATCAGCAAGTAGTGCTCACACATTGGCAATAAAAATTGATGGGACACTTTGGGCATGGGGTTCAAATCAACAAGGAAAACTTGGAAACCGATCTATGACAAGTAGTTATGTACCGATACAAATTGGAACTGATTCTGATTGGAAAGCGGTTACAGGTGGGCTTCATTATAGTGTTGCCTTAAAAAATAATGGTACACTTTGGGCTTGGGGACTAAATGAGGCTGTCGCAAACAATCCTTTCCCTACGCAAATTTTTATAGGTGGCAATGACTGGAAAGAAATTAGTGCAGACTCTGCAGGACTTCATACTTTGTTGCTAAAAAACAATGGAACTTTGTATGTATTTGGAAGAACATGGAGCGGTGGTATGGGTTCATTAGGACTAGGCGCTACCATTTTTGTCGTCATTAATCCAGTGCAAATTGGTACAGATTCAGACTGGCAATCTATAAGTGCGGGTTTTAATAATTCATTTGCAATCAAAACAAATAGTACACTTTGGGGTTGGGGCCAAAATGATTTAGGTCAACTTGGAGATGGAACCCAAATTGATAAATTAATCCCAACTCAAATTGGCTTAGATACTGATTGGATGATGGTATCACCTGGTTTTAGACATACAATTGCTCTTAAAAGCAATAGAGCTTTGTATTCATGGGGGAATAATTCAGAAGCACAATTAGGAAATGGTAATTATAATAGTGCAATTACACCAATATTAATTAATTCTTGTACTCTGTCTAAGGAAGAATTTGATGAAAATAAATTTGTTATTTATCCGAATCCAACAAAAAACATATTACACATTTCAACAAAAAATAACAATGAAAATAGTTTAATTATTATTTATGATATAACAGGACGAGAAGTTATGAAAACGAAAACGAGTTTGGAAGAAACTATTATTGATATTTCTAATTTAAAAGAGGGTTCTTATTTAGTAAAAAATATAATTGGAGAAAAAATACAATCAAAATTAATCCTAAAACAAAATTAAACTTATACAACCTAGTTATCCGCTCCCTAAGGAATCCTTTCGCGTTGAAGAAAAAAAATAAATTGTAATATTAAAAAAAAATGCACTTGTCTTGCTGAACTTGTTTCGGCATCCTAAAGAATCTGAAATAAATTCAGATTGACAAATCATAGGTAAAATCCAGATTAAAAAAGGGCTGATTCAGTTGTTCGTTCATTTGGTTTTTCGTAAAATCTAAAATCATAAATTGGAAATCGGGGTATCGCATGAAGGATGGCAGCGGAAATCCTCTGTGGAACAAAGTGGAACAGAGATTGCAGCGTACAGCCTGACCCAAAGTTTTTACGGAGGGGCATGCCCAAATAAAACCTTTAACGAAAATGCGTTAAAGGCTTTGAATAATTTATTAGAAAGGCTATAAAATGGCTTTCTTTTTGCCGTCGTTTACGCCTTTTACAAACTTAATTAGTCCTTTCATGTAAATGTCTTGGTCGTCATAAAGCGCCATGTGGCTGCCGTTGGGACAAAACAAGTAACTTCCACTATGGAATTGTGTTGCCATCCATTGCATGTGTGCGGGATCCATGGTATCGTTTTTGGCTCCTATTACTAGCGTTGGGGTTTTGATGTTTTTTAAGTCCATCGAGCGATCCCATTTTTCTAATTTTCCTGAAATGCCAAACTCACTTGGTCCTTGCATGGCTACATATAAGGATTGATTCATTTTTGCAAAAGAACGGTTTACGGGTTCTGGCCATTTGTCTAATGGGATTCTACAGATATGTTCGACGTAAAAATTAGGCAGTAGCAATTCCATGTAGCGCGGATTTGCAAAATCTTTCTTGGCTTCTAAATCGCGAATTTCTTTTAAAACTTCTGGTTTCATTTGTTTTGAAAGAACGTCATCGGCATATTTTCCGTATAGTGGTGCGCTCGACATCATGTTGGAAATGATTAAGCCTTTCAAATTATCTTGGTATTTCATGGCATAATCCATGGCGAGAATTCCTCCCCATGAGTGTCCTAACAAGTAAAAATTGTCTTTGTTGAGTCCCAATCCTACTCGAACTTGCTCTACTTCTTCAACGAATCTTGGCAAATCCCACATCGT
>JBIPNF010000022.1:0-18263 GCA_044373885.1 Flavobacterium sp.
TATTACAGGTGCAACTGCTGTAGGATTTTTCCAAAGCGTTACCACTCCACAGACTGCTAATCTTGTTATTCCAAGTAGTTTTTCTGGTCAAACAGTTAGACTTATTTTTATGTGGAAAAGCGATACGTCTGGGGGAACATCGCCACCTGCTGCAATAGACAATATTTCTTTGACAGCAAGTAATACACTTCCATTAATTACATCAACAGCTCTTGGAGGTTTATGGTCCTCTCCGGCTACTTGGGTAGGTGGTGTTTTGCCTAATGGTACTAATGTTTCAATTGCTACAGGTTCTATTGTTACAGTAGATCAAGCTGTTTCCGCTAATAATATAGATATTAATGGAACGCTTCAATGGAATGGGACTACCAATGCGATGACTCTTAGTGGTAATTTAAAAATAAATAGTGGGGGTAAATTTTTACCTTACATTACTGGGGGAACTGGTCAAACAATTAATATTGCTGGTAATTTCCAAAATGATGGTTATACCAATTTGGCTTTGCTTTCAACGGTATTAAATTTCAACGGTACAGGTTCTACTTTAAGTGGTACTGGGATTTTTGAGGGAGACGGTACTCGAGGAATCATTAGAACATTAACTTTTTCAAATTTAGGAAGTAATTCAATTGCAACCTCACAGAATTTAACTCTAATTACGGCTTTAAATCATTATGGAGGTTCTTTAAATACCAACGGCAAAATTAAAATAGACAATACGGCTCAAATTTATGGCCAAGCGTTGAACTTACAAGTTGCCAATCTTCCAGTAACGAACATGGGGTCTCTTTATACAGTAGCTCCAGTAGTTTTTGGTACTGCAGTTGTGCCTTACGCAAATGCTTTAGCTGCGGTGGCAAATACAAGATATTTTTATGGTAACAATGTATATTTATGTACAACTGCTGGAACGTTTAATGCAACACCTCCAACTTCAACTGGTGCTGCTGTGTTTACTACAAGTGGTCCCACATTGATATGGGCTGGAGAACTTGGCACATTAGGTACGCCACTTCCATTTGGTACGGGTTTCACATTATCACTTATTACTCAATATTTTGTCGGAAATAATGTCTATCAAGCTATATTAAATACGGCAAGTACAGCTGACTTTCCAACACACACATCTGGTGTTGCAAGAAATCTTAGATGGATTGGAACTGTTGCTAAAGCTACTGTTAATTATGATTCAGTAACTGGAACGCTAAGAAGCTTAAATTTAACACAAGCGGGTTTGGGTTTTAGTACGGCCCAAGCTGTTGCTATTAGTAGAGGCGCTGGTGATATTACTGGGACGGGTGCGGTTGCTACTGCAGTTTTATTTCAGTCTATTTTTGGTCCAGCGTTTGCTATTACTCAAAAATCGGGAGGTGCCGCAACTATTACTGGAGGTTTAACTATCAATAGTGATCAAGGAGCAAGCATAGCTTCTACGAATGTGCAAGCTTCCTCAGGAGTTGGTAATATTTCTACTATAAATGGAGGTCTTAACTATACTGTAGCACCTTTAGTAGGTTTTGCTGGTCCTCCAGCATTAAATTTAGTAACTAACTCAGGTTCTGGTTATACAGCTGTACCAACATTAACTGTTACTGGTACTCCGGTTTCAGGTACTGCTTTGACTTCTGCAAACTTTACAATCACAATGAACCAAGGAAAGGTGGTTTCTGTATATTTGAATACAGGTACATCAGCTACTTATTCTGTTCCACCAACATTAACTTTGACAGGAAATGCAACAATTGCATTCCCGGCAGGTTGTTGGCCTACTGCTACTGCAAATTTGGGAAGCAATGGTCAAATTACAAGTTTTACAATGACCAATGCTGGTTTTGGATATGCTGCAGCCCCAACAGTGGGTGTAGGAACTACTACTGCTACTGTAGCTGGAGGAACTTTCACTACTGTAGCAACTGCACCAACAGCTCGTATTGCATTATATAATTTAACATCAAGCTGGTTTGCTCCAGCAGTTGCGGCAGTTGTTGCTACTGATGATGTAGCTATACCTTCTAATAGAAAAATGAATACACTAACCTTGTCAGGTGCAGGAATGGGTATAAACTTGACTAATAATCTTACTTTATTTGGAGTTTCTCCATTGTCTTTAACAGCAAGTGCGAGTGCTCCTGGTAATGTTTTAGATTTAGGTGGAAATAACCTTTTATTTACTTGGAATGGGTATGCTGGTTCTACAGCTGCAACATTTGGAGCTACAAATACCTACATAAAAAATGGTTCAATGACATTAACTGGTAGAGGTGGTGGAACTTCAGGTTCTACTTTCAACTTCCCTTTTAGTGGAACCGTTACTGTATTTACAGGTGGAAATACTTCAACTGCAGTTACTGCTGGAACAGATGTTCTTACGGTTAAAGTAACAGAAGTAGGTGCTCCAACTAATACAAATTCAGGAGGAACTGGAATTGCAACAGGAACTCGTGCATTTAAAATAGATACCGCTACTACATTAGGAGCAACTCCAACAGCTGCTACTTTATTTGGTGGAAGTGTTCCAACGGTAAAATTAAATTACAATGCATCAGATGCCTTAACGTATACACAAGATCAAACTTTTATTTCAGAAGCGACTTTGTTAAGTGGTTCTTGGGATGTTAGAAGTCTTTCTGTAGGTGCGACAGGAGCCTTAGCTGCAACGGGTACTACTACAACAAGTACTTCAACTCCAGGTCCTATTGCTTTTACTAGCGGGAATTTTTACGCATGGTCTACTGCTAAACCATCTATTGCAGGTGTTTTGCCAACGGTACTTTGCGCTAATTCAGGTGCATTTACAATAACAGGTACAAATTTAACAGGAGTTTCAGATGTTAAAATCGGCGGAACTTCAGTGCTTTCTTTCACAGTAGTATCAGCAACTTCTATTACTGGATTTGCAGGTAATGGAACTACTGGATTTATTTCGGTTACCAAAAATGGTGTTACAGTTACTGGAATTGAAAACATTGCAGTTTCTCCTTCTCCAATTGCACCTTCAGTTTCTGTAGCTGCAGTTAGTGTGAATTTGGGAGCAACGGTTACAGTAACAGCTTCAGGAGGTTTAGGGACATTCAATTGGTATAATGTTGCAAATGGTGGTACACTATTGTATACAGGACCTACTTTTAGTTTGCCAGTTTGTACAGGGAATTTATGGGTTGCTGAAAATAACGGTTCTTGTGAAGGTTTAAGAAAAATGGTTACAATAACTACAGCTCCAACTGCTATAATATCTTCTGCTGCTTCTTTTTGTGGCGCCGGAAGTCCAGTAACTCTTACAGCTTCTCCAGCAGATGCCACAATTACGTATACTTGGTCTTCTTTAACAGCACCTGCAACGGTGGCTCCTGCTATTGGAGCAAGCTCAGTAACTTCAAGTTTAAGTCAAACATCAGATTTTAGATTGACGGCTACTAAAGGAGCTTGTACTGCTGAATCTAATGTTTCTATTGGGGTTTATGCTTTACCTTCTGCAACTGTAACTACAACAGCTCAAGGAGTTTGTCCAGGTACAAGTGCTACTATTGGTTCAGGATTGGTTGCAGGTAATTTTGCTGTAACTTCAATTCCTTATGTAGAATTTTTAGCTCCTGCTAACGCGGTAGTTGTTGCTACTGGTGGTGTCGCTTTAGTACCAATTACTGGTGGAGGATTTAATCCACTTGATGATGGTGGATGGTCAGGTCTTCCAATTGGATTTAATTTTAATTTCTTTGGAAATAGCTTTAGTACAATTTCTGCGGGTACCAACGGATTGTTAATGTTTGGTACGCCTCCAGGTTATGGTACAACAGCAGGTCAATTAGGTCAATTTACTTTCAATTCTACTGGAGGCGTATTTCCTAATGCTGCAAACCCTGGAAATGTAATTGCATTGATGGCTGCCGATCAATATTTTGGTAACGGTACTACAGGCTCTTCTTCAAGTACATTGTCGTATTGGACTCAAGGATATGCGCCAAATAGAATTTTTGTTATTGAGTATAGTAAAGTAGATCCTTGTTGCGGCGATAATCCATTAGGATTTACGGCTCAGGCTCGTCTATACGAAACACTTGGAACTGTAGATATTGCAATTATTGCCAAAACAGCAACCAATTCACCAACAGTAGGTCTTCAAGATGCTACAAAAACTATTGGGGCTGTTGCTCCAGGTCGTCAGGCATTTTCTTCTACTATCACAACACCTGAAACATGGCGTTTTGCACCACCAGCAAATTATACTACAAGTTGGTCTGCAAATAATGTATTAATACCGGCTGCTACAGGATTTGTTAATCCAGGTACAAACGTATTTAATTTATCTGTTGCACCTACTGCAACAACTACTTATTCTATTTCTTATACTAATCAAACTACAGGTTGTACTAATACTGCAGGTTCTGCACAAGTACTAATGGCTGTTCTTGGAAATGTTGCTCCAGTTGGAGTAATTACTACTGCAAGTGAAACATCAATTTGTACAGGTCAAGCGGTTAATTTTAGTTTAAGTTATACTGGAATTACTGATGGAATTGTATTCCAATGGCAAAATTCTACTGATGCAGGAGTAACTTGGACTGATATAGCTTTAGCTAATGCCACAACTTATTCAGTTGTTCCAACAGTTGTTAGTCAATACCGTTGTAAAATGATAGCTTGTAATGGAGTACCTAGCTATTCAAGTGCAGCTACAATAGGATTTACCAATACTGTGGCAACAACCACGCCTGGAATTCGATGTGGTATAGGTACTGCTTTTATAGGAGCTACTGGAAGCGCAGGAACTTCAATTAGTTGGTTTGCTAATGCTTCAGGTGGAACTTCACTTGGAACAGGTGTATCATTTGAAACTCCTGTAATTAGTGCGAGCACAACTTATTATGCTGCTGCAGAAACATCTACTCCTCCTGGAATTCCATTAGGATTAGGAGCTACATTATCATCCGCAACTTCACAATCTTTTTTCCCAGGTTTCTGGGGGGGTGCTAAAACACAATATATTATTAAAGCATCTGAATTACTTGCAGCAGGAATTAGTGCAGGAAATATTACAAACATAGGTTTTGAACCAACAACTTCGGGTCAGACTTATCAAGGGTTTTCAGTTTCATTGGCTGCAACAAGTTCAACAGCAATGACAACTACTTTTGAATCTACAGGATTGTCTCAAGTTTATTTAGGAACACTTTTAAACGATGGTTTTTCTCCTGTTGCAAATACATTAAATGTTCTAGCTTTTGGTACTGGTACAGGTTCTTCCTCTGCTTTTAACTGGAATGGAACTTCTAATATTGTTGTTTCAATTTCTTGGTCTAGTGTTCCTGGAGCATTTACTTCAACTGCTTCAACTATGAAAGTTGACGATGTAGGCTTTGTTTCTTCTGCCTATTATCAAGCAGATAGTTTAACGCCTGCAGCTATGTTAGCAGTTACTAATGGATCTGGTACAGGAAATTTAAGACCAAGGTTTACGATAAACTGTCAAGTAATTTGTTCTTCTCCAAGAGTGCCAGTTTTAGTAACAGTAAATGCACCACCAGCAATTACATTGAGTGGAAATCCTGCTACTATCTGTACAGAACAAACTTCAACAGTTGTTACAGTTGTTACGGGAGGTTCAAATTACGATACGTATGCTTGGACACCATCTGCATCTGTTACAGGAAATGCTACAAGTGGATGGTCTTTCAATCCATTGTCAACTACTACTTATACTTTGGCTGTTTCTCAATCTACAGGTTTACTTCCTTGTTCGAATACGGCTAGTATCATTGTTTCTACAAACCCAACTCCAAGTGTATTAACAATTTCACCAACACCGGGAACAGTTTGTATTGATAATGTTTTACCTTTAGTTTCATCTGGAGGGACATTAGAAAATATGCCTTTATTGAATGAAAATTTTAATGGCACTACAAATACTTGGACTACAATTAACAATTCAACAGGAGGAACTGCTTCTGCTGCAAATTGGTCGTTACAAGCCGATGCATATACTTACAGTTTTTATGGTGCATTTCATTCAAATGATAACTCTCAGTTTTATTTAACTAATAGTGATGCACAAGGCTCAGGAGGTACTACAGATACTGAATTAAAATCACCGGTATTCAGTACAGTCGGATTTTCAGTTGCGAATTTAAGTTTTTATCATTATTTAAATATTCCATCAACTGCAACAGTAGATTATTCTATTAATGGAGGAACTACATGGGTAACTATCCAATCTTACACTACTACTCAAGGAGCAATTACTGCTTTTGCAAGTGCAAGTTTGGCATTGCCTGCTGCAGCACTGAATCAGCCAAATGTTCAAATTAGATTTAAATATAACGATTCTTACGGATGGTTCTGGGCAGTTGATAATGTGAAAATCTCAGGAACACAAGTTGCAACAATGGTTTGGTCTCCAACTACTAATTTATATTCTGACGCTGCCGCAACAATTCCTTATACAGGAAGTAACGTAACTACAGTATATGTAAAATCAAGTACTAGTGTACCTACAACCAATTATACTGCATCTGCAACATCTGCTTTAGGATGTATTAGAACTGCAACTATTCCAGTTACAATTTATCAAACTTTGGCTCCAACTGGATTGCAATCTTACCAATTTTGTTCTACTAGTGGTGCTACTGTAAATGATTTGTCAGCTATACTAGTTGGAACTGCTATTAAATGGTATTCTGCAGCTACTGGAGGAACTCAACTTTCACCTACTGCCGCTTTAACGCAAGGGTACTATTGGGCATCTCAAACAACTAATGGTTGTGAGAGTCAAGGAAGGTTCCCTGTTTTTGCAATTTCTAATGTAACTTCATCTCCTTCTAGCAATCCATTACAACAATTTTGTAATAGTGCTACAGTTGCTAATTTAACGGCTACTGGTACTGCTCTTAAATGGTATAATGTTGCTACAGGTGGAATTACTTTAGCTACTTCTGTGCCTCTTGTTTCAGGGACTTATTTTGTGTCTCAAACTTTAGGAGGTTGTGAAAGTACAAGAACTGCAGTCTCTGTAAATGTTAATGTTGTTCCAGCTCCTACAGGCGCTGCAACACAATCGTTATCATCTTTGTTAACTATTGGGGATATAGTAGTTGTTGGTAGTAATGTTGTTTGGTATGCAAGTATTGCAAATGCTGCTTCTGGTACAAATCCATTGTCGCCTTCGCAACTATTAGTTAATACTACGTATTATGCTACTCAAACTATTTCTGGTTGTACTAGCTCAACTAGTTTAGCAGTTACAATTTCAACATTAGCGCTACAAGATTTTGATATGACTCAATTTAATTATTATCCAAATCCAGTTATCAACTTGTTGAATATATCTTATTCTCAAGAAATGACTAATGTGAAAGTATACAACATGGTTGGTCAACAATTGTTGAACAAAAATGTTAATGCTACGTCAACTAAAATTGACATGTCAGGTTTTGCTAATGGAGCTTACTTCATTCGAGTGTCAACTGAAAATGCAATGAAAACTGTTAGAGTTATCAAAAAATAACACTAACTTTTAGATACTAAAAAATCCCATTCACTTAGTGAATGGGATTTTTTTATTTACGCCTATCTCAGTTATTTAAAATGTGTTTTAATTAATCCCAATCTTTATAATAAAATGATTTGTAGATTATCAAATCTTACTACAGTATATTAGAGGGTTTATCCCAATCAGTTGGTAATATTAATCGGTTACACTATACGGTATTAAAAAATTTATTCAAATTCTGAAGTAAAGAAAAGCTTCACATTTGGAAATTTATTTTGTGTCATTTGAATCGTAAAATCGGAATCGGCTAAAAAAACCAATTGCCCATATTTGTCATGTGCCAAAAATTTCTGTTTGATTCTTCTGAATTCTCTAAATTCTTCACTTTTAGGATCTGTTGGCTTGACCCAACATGCTTTGTGAACAGGGAAATTCTCGTAAGAACATTTTGCTCCGTATTCGTGTTCCAATCGGTACTGAATTACTTCATATTGTAAAGCTCCGACGGTTCCAATAATTTTTCTGTTATTCAATTCCAATGTAAATAATTGCGCCACACCTTCGTCCATTAATTGGTCAATTCCTTTGTCCAATTGTTTTGCTTTCATTGGATCTGCATTATTGATGTACCTAAAATGTTCTGGTGAGAAACTCGGAATTCCCTTGAAACTCATCACTTCTCCTTCAGTCAAAGTATCCCCAATTTTAAAATTCCCAGTATCATGTAATCCCACAATATCTCCAGGATAGGAAATATCTACGATTTCTTTTTTCTCAGCAAAGAATGCATTAGGACTTGAAAATTTTAGGTTTTTCTTTTGACGAACATGGTAATAAGGTTTATTTCTTTCAAATGTCCCTGAAACAATTTTAATAAATGCCAATCGATCTCTGTGCTTTGGATCCATATTGGCATGAATTTTAAAAACAAATCCCGTCATTTTTTCTTCCTTCGGATCTACCAATCTCGTTTCAGAGTCTTTTGGTCGTGGTGATGGAGCGATTTCTACAAAGCAATCCAACAATTCTCGAACACCAAAATTATTTAATGCAGAACCAAAAAATACAGGTTGTAATTTTCCATCTAAATAATCTTGTCGATTGAATTTTGGATATACTTCGTCTATTAATTCTAATTCTTCTCGAAGCCTTTCGGCTGGTTTTTGACCGATAATTTTTTCTAATTCGGGATTTTTGACATCTGAAAAAGCAATTGTTTCTTCGATATTTTTCCGACTGTCACCACTAAATAAGTTGATGTTTTGTTCCCAAAGATTGTAAATTCCTTGAAAATCATAACCCATTCCAATTGGAAAACTTAGTGGAGTAACGGTCAATCCCAATTTTTGTTCCACTTCATCCATTAAATCAAAGGCATCTTTTCCTTCTCTATCTAATTTGTTGATGAAAACAATTATCGGAATATTTCGCATTCTACAAACAGAAACTAATTTTTCAGTTTGCTCTTCAACCCCTTTGGCAACGTCAATAACAACAATAACACTATCAACAGCCGTTAAAGTTCGGAACGTATCTTCTGCAAAATCCTTGTGTCCTGGGGTGTCAAGAATATTAATTTTCTTGTCTTTATAATTAAATGCCAATACCGAAGTAGAAACCGAAATCCCCCTTTGACGTTCAATTTCCATAAAATCGGAAGTAGCTCCTTTTTTAATTTTGTTGTTTTTTACAGCGCCAGCTTCCTGAATGGCACCCCCAAAAAGCAATAGTTTTTCTGTAAGGGTCGTTTTTCCAGCATCTGGATGCGATATAATTCCGAAAGTTCTTCGTCTTTCAATTTCTTTTAAAAAGCTCATAAGTTTTGTAAATGGATTGCAAAAATACTATTTATTCGACAAATAATTGATAATAATAGAATTGGTGTGTGATTTATAGTTTTATGTTAATAAATTTTTGTTAATAGTAACTGCTATAGTTGTATAATGTAATTGAATTGTTATTTTTGTGAGTTGCAATTTACGCATAGCGAAAGCTATTCAATTATTAAATAAATTATATTCTAAAATAAAAATGAAACAACTATTTTTTGGATTTTTACTTTCTTTAAATTTAATAGGATTTGCTCAAAGTGGCACGAAAGAAGTTTTATTTACAATAGACAATAAGCCCTATTTTACTGATGAATTTGCAAGGGTTTACAATAAAAATCTTGACTTAGTAAAAGATGAATCACAAAAAGATTTGAATCAATATTTAGAATTATTTGTTGGTTATAAACTTAAAATCAATAAAGCCTACAAATTAGGTCTGCAAAATGGTTCTCAATATCAAAATGAGTTAAAGTCTTATAGAACACAACTTTCTAAGAATTACACCTCAGATTCTAAAGTAACAAAAGAACTTGTTGAAGAAGGATACAAACGTTCTTTGAAAGAAATAAAAGCTTCTCATGTTTTGATAACTGTTGATGAAAACGCAACTCCGGAAGATACTTTGAAAGCGTATAAACAAATTACAGATCTTAGAAAAAGAGCTACTAATGGGGAAGATTTCGGAAAATTAGCTGCGGAATATTCTCAAGACCCGTCGGCTAAAGAGAATAAAGGAGATTTGGGTTATTTTTCAGCTTTTAGAATGGTTTATCCGTTTGAAAATGCAGCTTTTAAAACCCCAAAAGGGAGTATTTCGAATCCTGTTCGAACTCGTTTTGGATATCATTTGATAAAAGTGGATGACATTCGTGACAATAGAGGCGAGGTTGCGGTTGCTCATATTATGATTTTAAATCCAGAAGCTGCCGCTGATGGTAAAGTTGACGTTGATAAAGCCAAAAATACAATACAAGATATTTATAAAAAATTGCAACAAGGAGAAAAATTTGAGGATTTAGCCAAGCAATTTTCGGAAGATAAATCATCGTCTTCTAAAGGTGGTATTTTAAATAGATTCAGTTCAGGGCAATTGAGTTCAGAAGAATTTGAAACGGTTGCTTTTTCATTAACAAAAGAAAAACCAATTTCTGAACCTTTCAAAAGTCAGTTTGGTTGGCATATTGTAAAATTGATTGATAAATTTCCGGTAAAAACGTTGGAAGAAATGCAGCCTGACTTGGAAGCCAAAGTTAGCAAAGACGATCGTTCAAGATTGATTGTAGCTTCCGTAACTGATAAGTTAAGGAGAAAATATTCTGTAAAAAGAGATGATAAATTTT
This sequence comes from Flavobacterium sp., assembly GCA_044373885.1. Taxonomy (GTDB): domain Bacteria; phylum Bacteroidota; class Bacteroidia; order Flavobacteriales; family Flavobacteriaceae; genus Flavobacterium. The sequence goes on from JBIPNF010000022.1 coordinate 10,656, forward strand.
TTGCTGTAGTGTCAAAGTTAGTAACAAATGATTTCTACGAAGGTAAATGGGATGTGCCCACAAATTTAAAAGATTTTAATAAAGATTTATTTACAATTAATAAAGCTAAATCTATCACTGGCGCTGCTTTTCTAAACTACGTAAAAGCACAACAAAAATCTCCAAATACGCTAAAGCCGATTACGAAACTTATTGATAAATTACACCAAGGTTTTGTAGATCAAGAATTGGCTCAATATTACGATGATAATTTGGAGAATGAATTCCCTGAATTTTCAGCTGTAATGGACGAATATCGTGATGGATTATTGCTTTTTGATTTAATGGAAAAAGAAATTTGGACAAAATCGAAAACAGATTCTTTAGGATTGAAAAGTTTCTACGATAAAAATTTAAAAAATTACAATTGGAAAAACAGATTGGATGTAACTATTCTATCTTCTACTAAATTAGATGTAATCAAAAAAGCTGAAAAATTATTGAAACAAAATAAAACGGCTGATTTCATTAAAGAAAAATTAAATGTTAAAGACGGTGCTGTAAATGTCATGTCTAAAGAAGGCGTTTTTGAAGAAGGAAGTGAAGTGTTGCCTAAAAATCTTAAATTCGAAACGGGAATTTCTGAAATAATAAAAGACGGCGAATATTATTTTGTTACAAAGGTGAATAAAACACTTCCCGCTGGTTCAAAAAAATTAGATGAATGCAAAGGAAAAGTAATCAATGATTACCAACAATATTTAGAAGAAAACTGGGTTAAAGATTTGAAAAACGAATTTAAAGTTGAAATCAATCAAGCAGTTTTTGAAAAAGTTAAAAAACAATTGAAACCTTAAAGAAAATCCCAATTGATTTTTTCAAGTATTTAGAATAGATAACAGTACAAATTACAATTAATAAAATTGAATAAGATAAAGCGGATGATGACATTAAACAAAATAAATATGAAAGTTTTAAATACCAAAACAGCTCTGATTGTACTTTATACGTTGTTCTCTTTTGCTATCAACGCCCAAGAAATAATTAAGGAAAAAGCATCCGATTCAACCAAAGTAAAGTTGCCAACTTCGAAACAAAAAGTTGATGGAATTATTGCTACGGTTGGAGATTATATCATTTTGGACTCTGATATTGATAAAGGATATTTAGAAATTTCAAGCCAAGGAAATTCTATAAAGGACATTTCAAGATGTCAGATGTTAGGAAAATTATTGGAAGATAAATTATACGCGCATCAAGCTATTCAAGACAGTATTGTTGTTAAAGATGACGAGGTTAAGAAAATGATGGACGACAGATTGAGCTACATGATTGAACAAGTGGGTACTTTGGACAAAGTAATTCAATACTACAAAAAGAATTCTGAAGAAGAATTTAGAACCTATTTCTTTGATATTCTTAAAGAAAATAAGTTAACTGAGGAAATGCAAAAAAAGATTATTGATGCTGTAGAAGTTACTCCTGAAGAAGTTCGTACTTTTTTTAAGAAAATTCCAACTGCTGAATTGCCTGTTTTTGGATCTGAAATGGAAGTGGCGCAGATTGTTGTGACTCCAAAAATTACTGAGGAAGAAAAGCAAAAAGTTATTGATAAATTAAAAGGATTTAAAAAAGACATTCAAGGTGGAGCAAGTTTTTTCAGTAAAGCAGTTCTGTATTCAGAAGATCCAGGTTCAAGATCTTCAGGTGGTTTTTATAAAATGACCCGTAAAACACCTTTTGTAAAAGAATTTAAAGACGTGGCTTTTAGTCTTGCAGAAGGAGAAATTTCGGAGCCTTTTGAAACAGATTTCGGTTTCCATATTATCTATGTTGAAAAAATTAGAGGTCAAGAAATTGATTTGCGTCACATACTTTTAATTCCTAAAGTTTCTGATGAATCATTGAAAGAGGCTAAAGAAAAAATCGCTTTAATCAAGAAAAGAATTCAGGACAAAGAAATTACATTTGCGGAAGCAGCGAGAACTTTATCTGATGAAAAAGAAACAAGAGCCAATGGTGGGGTTTTGATTAATCCTAAAACTCAAGACACTCGTTTCGAATTGACAAAAATGGATCCTAGTTTGTACGGAAATGTTTCTGGTTTGAAAGAAAGTGAAATTTCAAGTCCTTTGGCAGAAGAAGACCAATCGGGTAAAAAGAAATTCAAACTTTTAACAGTTACAAATCGAATCAATGAGCACACCGCAGATTATGCTAAAGATTATTTAAAAATCAAAAGCATTGCTTTAAAAGAGAAGCAGATCAAAGAGATTGGCAAGTGGTTTGATGAAAAAATAAAAGAAACATACATCAAAATTAACGGAGAATACAGAGATTGTAAGTTTACCAACAATTGGTTAAAAAAATAATAACAAATCTCCAACAATCAGTTTTCAGGTTTAAGTAGCTAAAAAACGTAAGCCTAAAATCTTAAATTTTTAATAATGTCTGACGTAATCGAAATTAATAAATTAGTCCAAAAAAGACTTGAGCTTAAGGTTGAAATTGCCAAAATAATTGTTGGGCAAGAAGAAGTTGTCGATCAAATTTTATTGAGTATTTTCTCTGGCGGACACGCACTTTTAGTTGGTGTTCCCGGATTGGCAAAAACGTTAATGGTTAATACTATTGCGCAAGCTTTGGGATTGGACTTCAAAAGAATTCAATTTACACCAGATTTAATGCCTTCGGATATTTTAGGAAGTGAAATATTGGATGAAAACAGACAGTTCAAATTCTTGAAAGGACCTATCTTTTCTAATATTATTTTGGCGGATGAGATTAATAGAACGCCACCAAAAACGCAGGCAGCTTTATTGGAAGCGATGCAAGAACGTGCGGTTACAATTGCAGGTCATAATTATAAATTATCGTTGCCTTATTTTGTTTTGGCAACGCAAAATCCAATCGAACAAGAAGGAACATACCCTTTGCCAGAAGCGCAATTAGATCGTTTTATGTTTTCTATTAAATTAGATTATCCGTCTTTTGCAGAAGAAGTTCAAGTAGTAAAAAGTACAACTTCGGATTTAAATACCACCATAAACCCATTGTTCAACTCACAAGAAATTATTGATTTCCAGCAGCTAATTCGTAGAATTCCTGTTGCGGATAATGTAATTGAATATGCGGTAACTTTAGTAAGCAAAACACGTCCGGATAATGCGCTTTCAAATGAATTTGTGAAAAATTATATCGATTGGGGAGCTGGACCTAGAGCGTCTCAAAATTTAATTTTAGCGGCCAAAGCCAATGCTGCCTTCAATGGAAAATTTTCGCCAGATATTGAAGATGTAAAAGCGGTAGCAACAGGAATTTTAAGACATCGTGTGGTAAAAAATTACAAAGCCGATGCCGAGGGAATTTCAATCGAAAAAATTATCGATTCTTTGTTGTAATAAAATAGGATAATTGGAAAGCCTCAAAAAATTTTTTTTAAAATTTTGAGGCTTTTTTTGTTTTGTAAGAATGGATAAAATAAATGAATAAAACTATTTATTTCAAATTGTTCAATTTCTATAATAAGTAAAAGTTGTTAAATTTGAATTACTGCTTATTTATATAGATTAAAGAGAATTTTTTAATGTAGGTCATTCCGAATATGATAATATAAATACTTTTAATTATTAATTTTATAATATTTTAAATCTATTTTAATTATTTATCAATATAAATGGTGTAAATCTATATTTTATAAATAATAATCACTTCAAACGGTACTTTTACTAAAATATCTTTAATATTAATTGGAATTGTTTAAATTTGTAGTCTAACAAACTAACACAGATTACTATGGCTTTTGATATTGATATGATTAAAAAGGTTTACGACACAATGTCTTCTCGCGTTGATAAAGCAAGAGAAATCGTTGGTAGACCATTAACATTAACTGAGAAAATTTTATATGCACACCTTTGGGAAGGAACTCCTTCTAAAGCATTCAAAAAAGGAGTTGACTATGTTGACTTTGCTCCAGACCGTGTAGCCTGTCAAGATGCTACAGCACAAATGGCATTATTGCAATTCATGCACGCTGGAAAACCTAAAGTTGCTGTGCCTACAACCGTGCATTGTGATCACTTGATTCAAGCAAAAGTTGATGCCGTAACCGATTTAGCACGTGCCAAATCACAAAGTAGTGAAGTATTTGATTTTCTTTCTTCAGTATCAAATAAATATGGTATTGGTTTCTGGAAACCAGGAGCAGGAATTATTCATCAAGTAGTTTTAGAAAATTATGCATTTCCAGGTGGAATGATGATTGGAACCGATTCGCATACTGTAAATGCAGGTGGATTAGGAATGTTAGCCATTGGTGTTGGTGGTGCCGATGCAGTAGATGTTATGTCAGGAATGGCTTGGGAATTAAAATTCCCTAAGCTAATCGGAGTGAAATTAACCGGTAAATTATCAGGTTGGACCGCACCAAAAGATGTTATCTTGAAAGTTGCTGGAATTCTTACCGTAAAAGGAGGAACTGGTGCAATCGTTGAATATTTTGGCGAAGGAGCAACCGCAATGTCTTGTACAGGAAAAGGAACTATTTGTAATATGGGTGCCGAAATTGGAGCAACTACTTCTACTTTTGGATATGACGATTCTATGAGTCGTTATTTGCGTTCTACAAATAGAGCTGATGTTGCCGATGCTGCCGATAAAGTAGCTGCTTACTTAACAGGTGATGCGGAAGTATATGCAAACCCAGAACAGTATTTCGATCAAGTAATAGAAATCAATTTATCAGAATTAGAGCCGCATTTAAACGGACCTTATACACCAGATTTGTCAACTCCAATTTCTAAAATGAAAGAAGAAGCGATAAAAAACAACTGGCCTTTGAAAATTGAAGTAGGTTTGATAGGTTCTTGTACCAACTCCTCTTACGAAGATATTGCTCGTGCCGCTTCATTAGCGAAGCAGGTAACCGACAAAAAATTAAAAATAAAATCACAATTCACCATTACTCCAGGTTCTGAAGTAGTGCGGTATACTATTGAACGTGACGGATTTATTGACACTTTCAATACCATTGGAGCGACTGTTTTTGCAAATGCTTGCGGACCGTGTATCGGAATGTGGGACAGAGAAGGAGCAGAGAAAGAAGAGCGCAACACTATCGTTCACTCGTTCAACCGTAATTTCTCAAAACGTGCCGATGGAAACCCAAACACTTTGGCTTTCGTAGGTTCGCCAGAATTAGTTACTGCTCTTGCAATTGCAGGAGATTTAGGTTTCAATCCTTTGACGGACAAATTAATCAACGAAGACGGTGAAGAAGTAATGTTAGACGAACCAACAGGGAACGAATTGCCTCCAAAAGGTTTTGATGCCGAAGACCCTGGTTTTCAAGCACCAGCCGAAGATGGATCAGGAGTTCAAATCTTGGTAAGCGAAACATCAGAGCGTTTGCAATTGCTTGCGCCGTTCACCGCTTGGGATGGAAAAAACATTACAGGAGCTAAATTATTGATCAAAGCATTCGGAAAATGTACTACAGATCACATTTCTATGGCAGGACCATGGTTGCGTTTCCGTGGACATTTAGATGCGATTTCTAATAATATGTTGATTGGTGCCATTAATGCATATAACCAAAAAACAAACAATGTTAAAAACCAATTAACTGGTCAATACGAAGCAGTTCCTGCTGTAGCACGTGCTTATAAAGCCGCTGGAATTCCTTCTGTAGTTGTGGGAGATCACAATTATGGCGAAGGTTCTTCAAGAGAACATGCTGCAATGGAACCACGTTTCTTAGGCGTAAAAGCCGTATTGGTAAAATCATTCGCGCGTATTCACGAAACCAACTTGAAAAAACAAGGAATGTTAGGATTGACTTTTGCTAACGAAGCAGATTACGATAAAATCCAAGAAGACGACACGATTAATTTCGTAGATTTAGTTGATTTTGCACCAGGAAAACCTTTAACATTAGAATTCGTTCACGCTGATGGTTCAAAAGATGTTATCTTGGCAAACCATACCTACAACGAAGGTCAAATTGGCTGGTTTGTAGCTGGTTCAGCATTGAACTTAATTGCTGCTGGAAAAGCATAATTACAATTTCAATTATACTAAAAACGCGCTGTGAAAACAGCGCGTTTTTTTTGGGTATTCACTTTTACATTTAAAAAAAATAGCCACAAATTGCACTAATTTTCACTAATTACATCGTGAAATTTTCAAAAAAAACTTACCACAGAATTCTCTAAATACTTTGTGAATCTTTGTGTGCTTTGTGGTAAAAAACCAAAACCGCAGGTTTTAAAATCCGTTTAATCTGTGCAATCCGTGGCAAAAAAACAACTTTAATACAATCAACCGATGGTTTTCGCAAAGCAAATGCTATTGGCAACACCTTTATAATTTCCGTAGTTTTCTATTCTTTCATAACCGTTTTTGTGGTATAAACCAATTGCTTCCACTTGCATAATTCCCGTTTCCAAAATGCATTTTGTATTGCCCAATTCTTTCGCACAAGCCTCTAATACAGCAAGAATTTTGGAGGCAATTCCCTTGTTGCGATGCAATTCTGGGACATACATTCGTTTGATTTCGACAGTATTTTCTGCATAAGTCCTAAAAGCGCCACAACCCACAGCCCTATTGTTTTCAAAAACTACAAGTACTTCATGGAGCATCGCCGCCTGATTTAAATCCGCATAAAAAACGTGGTCTTCTCCATCAAGAATTTTCAAGATGGCATCCAATTCAAAGACTAATTTTTTAAAATCCAGATTTTCGGAGTGCGTGCGTAAGAATGAAATCATAGTTTGTATTTAAAATGTTTATTTGGGCATGCCCCTCGAAAAATTCGGGTCAGGCTGTTCGTTGCAATCTCTGTTCCACTGCGTTCCACAGAGGATTTCCACTGCCATCCTTCATGCAACTTCCACAACGCTATTTCCAATTGTAACTTTGTTTTGTCAATCTGAAAGTAACTTATAATTTGTCAATCTGAATTTATTTCAGATTCTAAATTTTTTGTTATTATCTAGCGCAATCTGAACTTAAGATTTTAATTTCATAATCTTTTTTGCCACCATCTTCGAAAGCGTAATAGTGATTTCCATCTATTTCAAATAAGCTTGGATTTCTGTCTTTTGTATCATATTGAATTTCATACTTACCATTTTTCAGCATGGAACAATTCTGCCCAAAAGAAGTGAAACTTAAACTCAAAATAATTATAATCAGGTATTTTCCATTTAGGGTTGATTTCTGCAGTTTGGTGTAAACTTGCCAACGTTCCGGCGCTTGGCGAGGTTGCGAGCTTCGGAATCGATTATTTACTATCAAAGATAAAATTTCTTGCGAAATGTAAACGTGAACTTCCTACAAAACTCGCACCCGAGCCAAGCGAACGGACGAAGTAATTGCGAGAAATCGCTCTTAGCAACAGTAATTATTTCACTATATATTTCGTTTTGTTGAGATTACCAATACTTTCAAACATATTCATTTTCATTCCTTTTTTCAAATCTCTGCTTGCTGTTGCGGATGATAAATCTTTAAATATGTTCATGTAATCTTTTCGGTTAAACTCTTTTATGCCAAGCTTTAAAAAATACTCTAAGCGATCAACATCTTTTAAAACCCTATTGTTGTAATTGAGTAAACTTTCCA
>JBIPNF010000171.1:0-5498 GCA_044373885.1 Flavobacterium sp.
ACATACAATTCCATACGGTGTCCGCAATTGAAAACTTGGTACATTTCCTTCCAATCGGTTCCAGATTGCTCTTGAATCAACTGAAATAAAGGCGGTACTGGAAATAAATTGTCCTTGATAATATGTAGGTTTTCTACAAAATGCAATATCTTAGTTTGTGCGCCACCACTGCAATGTACCATTCCGTGAATGGAATCTGAATTGTATTTTTCTAAAATTTTCTTGATAATTGGGGCGTACGTTCTTGTTGGTGACAGCACTAATTTACCTGCGTCAATTGGAGCATTTTTTACAGCATCTGTCAACTTTACTTTTCCAGAATAAACCAAATCTTGAGGAACTGCTGCGTCAAAACTTTCAGGGTATTTTTGAGCCAAATAGTTGTCAAAAACATCGTGACGCGCCGACGTTAATCCGTTGCTACCCATTCCACCATTGTAGCCTTTTTCGTAACTTGATTGACCAAAAGAAGCCAATCCTACAATTACATCACCGGCTTTGATATTGGCATTGTCAATCACATCGCTGCGTTTCATTCGGGCAGTTACGGTTGAATCTACAATAATAGTGCGCACAATATCACCCACATCGGCAGTTTCGCCACCCGTAGAATGAATGGTTACGCCGTATGTTTTCAATTCTGCAATTAATTCTTCCGTTCCATTAATGATTGCAGAAATTACTTCTGACGTAATGAGGTTTTTATTTCTTCCAATTGTGGATGACAATAAAATATTATCAGTAGCGCCAACACACAATAAATCGTCGATATTCATAATTAAGGCATCTTGTGCAATGCCTTTCCAAACAGAAATATCACCGGTTTCTTTCCAATACATATAGGCCAACGAGGATTTTGTTCCTGCTCCGTCAGCATGCATAATTAGACAAAAATCTTCGTCTTGCGTTAAATAATCGGGGATGATTTTACAAAAAGCTTGTGGAAACAAACCCTTGTCAATATTTTTTATTGCGTTGTGAACGTCTTCTTTGGATGCTGAAACACCTCGAAGTGCATACCGTTTACTTGTATCTGAACTCATTTTTTTTGTTGTGTAGTTGTTTGCAAAGATAATCGGAATTTTCGGATGTGAGATTTTGATTTGTTGGAAATATAGAAATATTTAATTTTCAACAATCATAATTTCTACACGGCGATTGTCTTCTTCCTCTTGTTCGGATTTTTCAGGTATGGGATGAACGGGTACTGAGTTTCCAAAACCTTTATAGGTGATTCGCTTTCTATTGATTTGATTTTTTAGTAAAAAAATATAGATTGATTTGGCTCTTGGTCCCGAAACATCATATTGACCGGGAACTGTTTGGCAACAAATGTGGCCTTGTATTTGGATTTTTAGCTTTGGATTGTCGTTCATTACACACAACAATTCATATAAAATAGGTTTTGATTTTGGTAATAACCTTGGCGAATTATTATAAAAAAAGATATTTTTAAGTTTGATAATATCGCCCACTTTAGCTGTTTTTAAAGCAGTATTTAACTCTTCAAGTAAAATAGCTTCTTTTGTTTTCGGAATAGGTTCCTTTATTATTTCATAAACTACTGTAACTTTTCTGTTTTCGGATTGTATTTTTGACTGCTCAAAATCTTTACCGAAGCCTTTACTTTCATAATCACTTTTGATTTTTACATTTCTGTCTTTTAAAAAATCATAAACGGAATGAACGCGCTTCCAAGACAAAGTATCATTATAATTGTTAGAACCTTTCCAATCACAAAAACCATAAATCTTCTGAACCTCAATGTTCTTTGATGTTGCAACCCAGTCAACCAATTTTTGATTGGCACCCATATTGATTTCGTATTTATCAAAATCAAAGAAAACCTCCAACTTTTCTTGTGCTTTTATAGTTCCCATATTTATAAGAACCAACGCTAATATCAGTTTCAATTTCATTATTTTAGTTTGAAGTTAAAAAAAGTTGTAATCAAATTTACTAAATTTTTAGAAAATAAAAAAACCTAATATATTTTACATATATCAGGTTTTAATAACTTTACTTTTCTACTCCTATTTTGTAAACAATAATTCTCTGTATTTTGTTAATGTCCAAATTTCATCGTCTACTAAAAGCTCTAATTTATCGCAATGATCTCTGATGATTTCAAAATAAGGTTTTACTTTATTGCAATACGCTTCCGCCATTTCTAAAGCATCTGTCAGGACATTTGCTTTTCTTCTGGCTTCAGTCATTTCCTCAACTTTAGAATTGATACCCTCTATATGCTTAGAAATTTCTTTAATTAAACGAATTTGCTCTTTGGCAACTTTCTCGAAATCGGAACCAAAGATTTCTTTCAGTCCTTTTACATTTTCTATTAATGTGTTTTGGTATCTAATCGCGGTTGGAATTACATGATTTTGAGAAATATCCCCCAAAACGCGTCCTTCAATTTGGATTTTCTTAGTATATTCTTCTAATTCAATTTCGTAACGTGCTTCCATTTCTACGTGATTCATAATTCCCATTTCCGAGAATAAATCCAATGCTTGCTTAGAAGCCCTAGCCTTCAAGGCTTCGGGAGTCGTTTTTGAATTGCTCAACCCTCTTTTGGCCGCTTCCATTTCCCAAGCTTCGCTATAACCATCGCCTTCAAAAAGGATTTTCTTTGATACTTTGATGTATTCTCTCAAAATATTGAAAATAGCATCGTCCTTTTTCATTCCTTTTGATTCAATTAATCCATCGACTTCAATTTTGAAATCTTTCAATTGTTTGGCAACAATCGTATTCAAAGTTGTCATTGCATTGGAACAATTTGCAGAAGAACCAACGGCTCTGAACTCAAATTTATTTCCTGTAAAAGCAAATGGCGACGTTCTATTTCTGTCGGTATTGTCCAAAAGTACATCTGGAATTTTACCCACTACATTCAATTTTAAATCAGTTTTTTCTTCAGGCGATAATTTTCCGGAAGTTACCCCTTCTAATTCGGCCAAAACTTTCGTTAATTGTTCTCCAATAAAAACCGAAATGATTGCTGGAGGCGCTTCATTGGCTCCCAATCTATGGTCGTTACTTGCCGTTGCAATCGCTCCACGCAATAACGCTTCATAATCATTTACCGCTTTTATGGTATTGATAAAGAAAGTCAAAAATTGCAAATTACTCATTGGCGTTTTGCTTGGACTCAATAGGTTTACTCCTGTATCCGTTGCCAATGACCAGTTGTTGTGTTTTCCAGAACCGTTAACACCTTTAAATGGTTTTTCGTGCAACAAGACTTTCAAATCGTGACGCTCACCCACTTTGTGCATGACATCCATCAACAGACAATTGTGATCTACGGCTAAATTCGTTTCTTCAAAAATTGGTGCCAATTCAAATTGGTTGGGTGCTACTTCATTGTGACGCGTTTTTACAGGAATTCCGAGCAACATACATTCTTGCTCTAAATCTCTCATAAAAGTCAAAGCCCGAGTTGGAATGGAACCAAAATAATGATCGTCCAATTGTTGTCCTTTGGCAGAAGTATGTCCTATTAATGTTCGACCGGTCATCATTAAATCGGGACGGGAATTGGCTAATGATTTATCAATCAAAAAATATTCTTGCTCCCAACCCAAAGTGGCGGTTACTTTCTTTACATTTTTATCAAAATATTTACAAACATCCGTAGCCGCATCGTCCATAGCAGACAAAGCACGTAGCAAGGGAATTTTGTTGTCTAAGGCTTCTCCGGTATAGGAAATGAAAACTGTGGGAATACACAAAGTTGTTCCATATATAAATGCGGGTGATGTTGGATCCCAGGCAGTATATCCTCTGGCTTCGAAGGTATTTCTAATTCCACCGTTTGGGAAACTTGAAGCATCTGGTTCTTGTTGTACCAATTGTGCGCCGCCAAATTTTTCTACTGGATCACTTCCATCATAGGAAGTTTCAAAAAAAGCATCGTGCTTCTCTGCTGTAGTTCCTGTAAGCGGTTGAAACCAATGAGTATAATGGGTTACGCCTTTTGACAATGCCCACTCCTTCATTCCCATTGCAATGTAATCGGCTAATTTTCTATCGATTTTTGTTCCAAATTGAACCGCATCTTTAACGGCTTTATGCGCATCAGAAGTTAAAAACTGCTTCATTGCTTTGTCATTGAAAACATTAGAACCGAAAATATTCGATTTTCTATCGGTCTCTTCAAATTTGATTAAACTTCTGTTCGAAGCTTCATTTAATGCTTGAAAACGTAAATTTGCCATAAAAATTGATATTAAATTTAATAAATCATTGCTTTTGATTACAAATATATAAAAATGTCTAAAAACTAACCCTAATAAATTATCAAATTATTCATTAATCACTTTAAAAAATAACTTTTTAGAACTTTACCCCCCTAAAAAATAAAATTTTGCTAATAATATTGCATAGTTAATAAAAAATACCCCCTAATTTTAGGTGTGTCTGATTTTTATTTTATTTTTGCACTTTAATTACTATTTAATTACTATCACCATGGCAAAAATAAAATTAGAGTACATTTGGTTGGACGGTTATGAACCAACTCAAAATTTAAGAAGTAAAACTAAAGTTGAAGAACATGCAAATTTTCAAGGAACTTTAGCTGAAATCGGAAATTGGTCATTTGACGGTTCATCAACAAAACAAGCAGAAGGTGGTTCGTCTGATTGTTTGCTAGTTCCTGTGGCAATCTACCCAGATCCTACTCGTATTAATGGTTATTTAGTAATGACTGAAGTTATGAATGCTGATGGTACGCCACACGCTTCAAACGGTAGAGCAACTATTGACGATGATGGTGATTTTTGGTTCGGATTCGAGCAAGAATATTTCATTATGGACACTAAAACTTTATTGCCATTAGGTTTTCCAATTGGCGGCTACCCTGCCCCGCAAGGAATGTACTATTGCTCGGTAGGTGGAAAAAACACTCACGGAAGAGCTTTGGTTGAAGAACATGCTGATTTATGTATCGCTGCAGGTATCAACTTTGAAGGAATTAATCAAGAAGTAGCTTGTGGACAATGGGAATTCCAATTGTTTGCTCAAGGTGCTAAAAAAGCAGGTGACGAAATTTGGGTTGCCCGTTATTTATTAGATCGTTTGACCGAAAAATACGGTTACTATATAGAATACCACCCAAAACCATTGGGAGATACAGACTGGAATGGTTCTGGAATGCACGCTAACTTCTCAAACGAAGTTTTGAGAACGTGTGGAGACCAAGCGACTTACGAAAAAATATGTGAAGCATTCCGTCCAGTAACTGCAGAGCACATAGCAGTTTACGGAGCTTATAACGACCAACGTCTTACAGGAAAACATGAAACAGCATCGATTCACGATTTCTCTTATGGCGTTTCAGACAGAGGTTGTTCTATCCGTATCCCATTAATGACCGTTCAAAAAGGATGGAAAGGTTGGTTAGAAGACAGACGACCAGCATCAAATGGCGATCCTTACAAAATTGCCGCTAGAATTGTAAAAACTGTAAAATCAGCATTATAATATTATAT
>JBIPNF010000172.1:0-5483 GCA_044373885.1 Flavobacterium sp.
ACTAATTTTACACATTCAAGTTTAAATGTGTAATCATACTTGACTTTTCTTTCCATAAAAATACCCCCAAATAGTGTCTAACTTTTTGGGGGCAGTCTACAATTGCAAGGCATTTTTTTGTATATTGTCTTTCTAATTTCAAATTAAAAACTGAATTAAAATTTATACTTTATTTTTAAAAACATTTAAGAAATTGTCTTTTTGTCTAACAGAAACAGGAAGTATTGTTCCATTTTGAAGTTCTATTTCTAATGAATTGGTTCTGTTAAATTTCACAATATAATTTAGGTTTACCAAATAGGATTTATGTACTCTTTGAAATAAAGTTGAAGGAAGAAGTTTTTGAATGGCTTTTAAAGTTTTTGCTAGTAAGATTTCTTTTCCATCTACACATATTATTCTACAGTAATTGCTATTTGCTTCACAATAAATTATAGAATTAATTTTTAAAAATTCATATCCGTTTTCTGTAGGTAAAGCAATTTTTTTAAGAACATCGTTATTAGATACCGATACATAATCTTCTTTAGGATCAACATTGTTTTTTAGTACTAATTTTTTTGATAACTTATTTTCAAATCGTTCCATTGCTGAAATCAAATCGATTGTATTTACTGGTTTTAATAAATAGTCAAGTGCCTCAACTTGTATCGCTTTAATAGCATATTCGGGGTGTGAAGTAGTAAAAATAATTTCAAAATCAATTAATTCTATTTCTTTTAGAAGGTCAAATCCATTTTTATGAGGCATTTCTATATCTAAAAATACGAGTTCTGGCTTGAATTTTTTTATTGCAATTATTGCAGAGTCAACATTTTCGCACATTTCAGCAACACAGAATCTGCCTTTAAAATTGATATCTAATATCTTTTCTAATGTTATTCTTGAAGTCGTAGAATCGTCAACAATTACTATATTTATCATTAAGCGAAAGTAAACAAATAATTTAATAACAAAAGCGACTAATTAGTTAACGTAATATAAATTAGTTTACGTAATTATTTCAGTCTTTTTCACAAATTTTAAATACCGATTAGATATAAAATAAAAAAAGCTGAACAGGTATGTTCAGCTTTTTTTGGTATGTTATATTGAAATTTATTATTCTAATGTTGCCAAATATCTTTCTGCATCAAGAGCTGCCATACAGCCCGTTCCTGCTGCAGTAATAGCTTGACGATAGACATGATCTGCAGCGTCTCCAGCCACGAATACACCAGCAATATTTGTTTTAGATGTTCCAGGAGTATTAATAATGTATCCCGTTTCGTCAAGATTTAAAAAAGCTTTAAAAATATCTGTATTGGGTTTGTGACCAATAGCAACAAAAAAACCAGTTGCAGGAATGTCGAATATAGCGCCTGATGTTTTATTTTTAGCTTTTACACCTGAAACCACTTGTTCATCACCTAAAACTTCCACTGTATCGTGATTCATCAAAATGGTAATATTTTCAGTTTTACGAACTCTTGCTTCCATAATTTTAGAAGCCCTAAAGTTTTCGCTTCTAACCAACATAGTAACTTTAGAACACATTTTTGATAAATAATGTGCTTCTTCACAAGCAGAATCGCCAGCTCCGACAATAACTACTTCTTGATTTCTATAGAAAAATCCATCGCAAATAGCACAGGCAGAAACACCTCCGCCAGTTTGCAAATAATGTTGTTCCGAAGGTAGTCCTAAGTATTTAGCAGTTGCTCCTGTTGAAATAATTACAGTTTCACAATGCAATTCTTTACTGTCATTTATCCAAACTTTATGAACATCACCTGAAAAATCAACTTTTGTAGCCCAGCCATCACGCACATCAGTGCCGAAACGTTGCGCTTGACTTTGTAATTGAACCATCATTTCCGGTCCTGTAACTCCATCTACATAACCTGGGAAGTTTTCAACTTCATTTGTAGTTGTTAATTGGCCTCCCGGCTGCGTACCTTGGTATAATACCGGATTCATATTGGCTCTAGCTGCATATATTGCTGCTGTATAACCTGCTGGTCCTGAACCTATAATTAGACATTTAATTTTTTCGATTGTATTTGACATCTTCTTTATTTAATTTTATTTTTAGTAGTACAAATGTAAGTTTAAATTGAAATATTTCGCATAAAAATTTATTACTAATTTAAATGAAAAATAATAAAATTCTATTCGACTAAATCTGTTGTTTAAATGAAAAATAATTGTATATTTGCAATCGAATTTCGGGGTGTAGCGTAGCTCGGTTATCGCGCCTGCTTTGGGAGCAGGAGGCCGCAGGTTCGAATCCTGCCACCCCGACTTTTTTATTGAGCAATGGAGGCATAGCTCAGCTGGATAGAGCACCTGCCTTCTAAGCAGGCGGTCGAAGGTTCGAATCCTTCTGCCTTCACGGTATGGGACAAGTCTATTTTTTTAGACTTGTCCCATTTTTTTTTGCCTCGGGAAGCCCCGTTAACACTAGCAATTTTAAAATGTAAATCCTCAGCAGAAAGCGTGCGGATTTAGTAAAAAAACTAAGAAAGTGTTTTCAAAAATTATTAACTAAATACTCTTTTAGAAAAGTCCACTTTAGTTTGAATATAAACAAGCTTTTTTAAATAAAAAATGAATGTACACATTTAGAAATATATTCAATATTCTCATCTGTTATTTCGTTATGAAAAGGTAATCTTAGTAGACTATTTGAAATAGTTTCAGTTAAATCACTACCAATATACCTTCCTTTTTTAGCTCCCATAACTGATTTGTGTAAAGGAATATAATGAAACAATGCTTCAATGTCATTTTTGTTTAAATAGTTTTTTAAATCATTTCTTTCTTGTTCGGAATTTAGTATAATATAAAACTCGTGAACATTTGTAATTAAAAATTCAGATGAAATGAGTTGTAGCTTATTTGATAATTCTAGAGGTAATAGTTTTTCGTAATATAATTTTGAAATTTTTAGACGGTGATTGAGAATGTTCTCAGAATTGTTTAATTGCTCAATCAATACAGCAGCATTAAGTTCATTCATTTGATATTTAGAGCCATAATCTACCCACTCATAGTAGGGAACAAATCCATTTTGATAGTCTGTTCTATTTGTTCCAATATTATAAATAGCGTTGGTTCTCTTGCTGAATTTTTTATTATTAACAAGTAATAATCCCCCTTGAATAGCTTGAATATGTTTGGTTATATCAAAACTGATGACGCTTAAATCTCCAAAACTCCCTAGCGGTTGTTTTTCAAATACACCTCCAAATCCCATGGCAGCATCTTCTATTAAAATTAAATTATTTTGATTACAAATTGCTTTAATTGCCTTTAAATTGCATGAATTTCCTCCGTAATGCATTGCAATAATTGCTTTAGTTTTTGGGGTAATTGCTTGCTCTATTAATGTTTCATCAATATTTAATGTTAACGGATTTATATCTATAAATACAGGAACAGCACCTTTATTTACAAAGGCGGATGCAGTTGAAACAAAAGAAAATGATGGCATAATTATTTCATCATCTGGCTCAATATTTAATAAAGTTGCAATCATTTCTAATGCACCTGTTGCAGAATGTGTTAGAAAAAGCTCACTTTCTTTGTATATTTGTTCTAAGTTATTTATGCAAAGCGTTGAAAAATGTTTATTTCTAAATAATTCATAGTCAGAAAATAAAAACTCAATATTTTTTGTATAATTGCAGGACTTATTAATGTTATTAAATAATATTTTTCTCATTGATCAAACTCGTACATATAATTAACCCGGTAAAAGTAAATAAAAAATCAGATTTATTTAATGCCCAACCAATAACTTTTGAAAGTATGGTTGCAGCAAAGAATTTTTCGGTTTTTAAAGAACAAATTATTCAATGTACAACGCAATATGAAGAAGATTTAGAAGTTATACCTGATTATTTTTTAAAACTTTCTAATCTTGAAAGGTCTATCTGTGACGTGAATTCCACTTTGAATTCTAAGAAATTGCCTTTGATTAAAGATGTTTTAAATAAAATAAAAGAAATTGAAATTTGTGAATATTGTATTTACACCAATGTAGATATTGCTTTAATGCCTCAATTTTATGATTTTGTTTTTAAATATATTAGCCAAGGACACGATGCCATTGTAATTAATAGACGAAGGTTAACTAAAAACTATACAACTATCGATGAATTGCCGTTGATGTATTCTGATCTTGGAAAATCGCATCCTGGATTTGATTGTTTTGTATTTAAAAAAGATCTTTTGGATTCTTTTATCCTAGATGACATTTGTGTGGGCATCTCCTTTTTAGAAGCAACACTAGTTCACAATATTTTTTCTTTTGCAGAAAATCCGTTGTTTCTTCCAGATACACATTTGACATTTCATTTAGGAATGGATGTTTTGGTAGAGAGAAAAAACGATTATTATAAACACAATAGAAATGTTTTTTTCAATGTTATTTATCCCAAAATCGCACCTCACTTTTCCTTGAAAAAATTTCCTTACGGAACATTAAGATTTCCTAATCGGATGATAAAATGGATACTTAATCCAAGTCTGTTTTCACTAAATTATCTGAATTTAGAAAAAAAGAATGTTTTTCAAAAGATGAAATCATATTTGGATGAAATAAGGTGGAGAATCCTTCAACGATAAAAAGCTAAATAATAATAGTTTCTATTTTACCCTTGTTTTTTTTGTATGTTTCATTAGTTAATTTCCACACTGTAAAATCTCTATTGATCTGTATTTCTTCTACAAATCCTAGGAAAGTATTATACAAAATAGCATTTTTATTTGCTGTATGAACTTTAGCATATACTTCATTTAGTTTTATATCGTCAAAAGCAAAATCAAGAAGATTAAGTGATGCTCCAAATGCAATTCCAGTTCCCTGAAATTTGTTTTCGCCAATAAATAATCCTACTTCACCACTTTTTAGTTCTGGATTAATCCTATTTATATGAATCATTCCAATTGAAAACGAGTCTTTCTTAATTATGAAATAATATTCCTTTTTGGAGTCAATATTTGCATACCAAAGTTGTTGTTGTTCCTTTGAAATTTCCGTTTTATATTCCATGAACTGTTTAACGGAAGTGCTATTACGCCACAATCTTAGCATTTCAAGACTTTCAATATTTAAAGACTCTAAAACAATATTGTATTTATTCAAAATCATTAAGAAGAATTATTTGGTCTAATTTATTTTGTGAAATCCATATTTTTCGAATGTACTCGCCAATTATTCCCAATGACATCATTATCATTCCAGTAGAGAAAAAAATCGCTACAATTAACGATGTATAGCCTAAAGGTACATTGAAAAACATTTTATTATATATAAAATAACAACCGCTAAAAAAGAAAAGTAATGCCATCAATAAACCAAATCTTGTAATGAATTTTAAAGGAATAGAAGAGTGGTAGAGGATGATTTTGAAACTGAATTTTATTAATTTCAAATAAGTATAGTTAGAATTTCCAGCACAACGTTCATGATGATTTACTAAACAAGTGGATTGTTT
>JBIPNF010000023.1:0-18193 GCA_044373885.1 Flavobacterium sp.
TGAATTTTAAAGGAATAGAAGAGTGGTAGAGGATGATTTTGAAACTGAATTTTATTAATTTCAAATAAGTATAGTTAGAATTTCCAGCACAACGTTCATGATGATTTACTAAACAAGTGGATTGTTTTACAGAGTATTTTTTAAAATAAGCATCAATAAATACAACATTAGAATTTGATTCTTTAAATTGCTTTGCAAGCCTTGATTTCATTAATCGAAACGAAGTTACGGAATTGAAATCAAGGTCAAAAAGGTAAAGTGTTTTTTTTAGAAATAACGTACCCATATTTCTAATAAAGGAATGCTTTTTTTTGGCATAATTACCATATACTAAATCTGCTTTTTCTGAATTAAGTACGGCAATTAATTTATCTAATTCAAACGGATCGTGTTGCAAATCATCATCAATTGTTGCTACTAATTTGGCAGTTGATGCCCCTATTCCAATTGCTGTTGCAGTATGTTGTCCGTAATTTGATGCCAATTCAAGAAGTTTAAATTCAAATTTTTTTAGTTCAGAATTAATTATTTCCTTAGAATTATCACTACTGGAATCATCTACAAAAATAACTCTAAAAGTATAAGAAGTTACTTTTGACCATTCATTTAGTCGATGAATTAAACTTTTTATTGTTTCAGATGAATTGTAAACGGGTATAATTATATCAAGATCTGCCATAATTTTATTTATTAGTCAAAATCAACTTCTTCTGGCGCAGAATAAGTAATAGGATCAAATTTTATTAAACCCGATGCTACTGAAAACCCAACACCAAATCCCGTAATTAATATCCAACCCGAATTAGTAATTTTTTTATTCCATGAACATCCAATTGTTAATGGAATACTTGCCGAAGCAGTATTTCCGTAATCATATAAACTACTAGGAACTTTTGAAAAATCTAATTTTAATCTCCTTGCAATTGAATCATTAATCAGTTTGTTTGCTTGATGAAAAACAAACAAATCAGGAAAATCTATTGTTTTTTTTGCATATTCTAAAAGAGTCAATATGTTGTTTGGAACTAATTTTAATGAATAATTAAAAATATCAATTCCATTTAATTTCATGAATTGTGAATTGGAAAGGCCACTTTCTGTATAAATGGAATGTTGCCCACTTCCATCGGTTTGAAGATTAAAATATCCGGAAAAAGCATTTTTATCCTCAAAATTTTGTATTGCAATAACAGATGCAGCGTCAGAAAATATTGGTTTTGTAGTTTGATCTGTTCCTTCAATGAGTTGTGATGAAATATCACCACAGCACAATAATGCGCGTGCATTTTTTTTGTCTATTGATGATAGTAATGTGCTAATAGTATGCAATCCGTATACAAAACCAGAACACCCTGAATTGATATCATAACACAAAGCATCAATTGACATTTTTAAATCACCGTGTAACTGACATGAGATAGAAGGTATTGAAACTTGAGATGTTTGGGTAACGCAGATTAAAATATCAATGGATTCAATATCCCAATTTAATTTTGAAGTGATGTTTTCGATTCCCTTTCGATATAATTCTTTGATTCCGATTTGTTTGTTTTCAAGGATTCTTCTGTACCGAATTCCAGTATGTTGCACTAACGAATTTCGCTCTTCAACAGTTAGAAAAGGAAGTTCTAAATTGTCTTCAATCTTTTTAGGAATAATTGTTTCAATTCCAATAATTTCAATTCCAGATACTTTAGATAGCGCCATTGAATCGAGATAATATCAAATTGTAAATATCTTGTATACTAGTTAGTTGAACTAAATCGGAAGAAGAAATAAAGACGCCTGTTTCTTCATTAATACTTGAAATATAAATTAGTGCGTTTAATGAACTCCAACTTGAAATGGATCTAAATTCAGTTTCAAAATTAATAGCAGTCAATGAAACCATAAGCTCATTGGCTGTAAATTCTAAAAAAGTATTTTTATCGTTTATTAAAGATTTCATCCGTTTTTTAATTGCAAATATAATATAAATATATTTTATTATTAGCATTGCACATGGTGAAGCAAATTTTGATATAAACGCAGTTATTTACTAAAAAAAGCATTCGCAATTTAGTTATTAACACAACTCAAATTAATAATTTAATATTTTGTATCAAGCATAAATTTAATTAAATTTGCAATAACTACTATTTAATATGTTTTGACTTACTTATAGCGGTTTTTAATTATATTTCTAAAACATTGAATATTTATGTTATCCCACAAGCAAAAAAAATGAAAGTAACACGCGTCATTTATTCTTCTCAATCAGATTCTATTACAGATTATGCAAAGAAAATTTATGAGCATCGTTCGTTGATTTATACTTTTGCAAAAAGAGATTTAAAGATAAAATTTGCACAAACACATCTTGGTTTGGCATGGGCGATTATTCAACCGTTAACAGCGGTGCTAATTTTTACTGTTTTTTTCTCTTTAATTATAAATTTTAAGACAGAATATCCATACGTATTATTTGTCTTAAGTGGAATGTTAATTTGGGGCATTTTTAATTACATTTTTTCGCAATCCAGCACCAGTTTGTCTCAAAGCCAAGACTTGATAAAAAAAATGAGTTTTCCGAAAATCATTTTACCCATATCAAAAATTATATTAGCATTAGTAGAGTTTGTACTAACCTTTATTTTACTTATTATTTTACTTATTATTTTCCAAATGGATTTTCATTGGACTATGATTTTATTGCCCATAATCATTTTACCTATATTGTTTTTTTCACTTGGATTGGCGCTTCTTTTGAGTTCTATTGCGCTAAAAAACAGAGATTTATTTCATATTGTTCCCTTTTTGGTTAATTTTGGAATTTGGTTCACACCTGTATTTTACCCTATTTCAATTATCCCTGCCGAATTTAAAAATTTAATTTATATAAATCCCATTGCGGCATCAATCCAGTTGTTTCGATGGAGTTTTTTTGGAGAAAATTTTAGCAATTATATTTTTATTGGAATAACTATCAGCTTTATAGTTTTTATTATTGGCTTCATTTCTTTTAAAAATGTTGAAGATAAAATAATTGATTTATTATGAGAAAAGTACTAGTAAATGATGAATTAGAAAGCTTGTTTCAAAAACAAGGTTATGTGAAAATTCCTTTTATTTCTGCAAAAGAAGTAGCCGAATTAAAACAAATGTTTTTTGATACTTTACCAGAAAGTGGAGGACAAATTACATCTTCTGATATCAATGCCGGTGAGGAACATTTAATATCCTATGATTTTACTTTTATAGATAAAAATTCAGATTATAAAAGAAAAGTTTTTGAAATAATAAAAGAATATTTCAAGCCTCACATGGAAAATTTGCTATTGAATTACCGTCCAATTATAGCAAATTATATCAGAAAAAAACCAAATACTGGCGAAGTGCCTTTGCATCAAAATTGGGCTTTTGCCGACGAACAAAAATGTACAACAATTTCTATTTGGTGTCCACTTGTAGATTCAACAATTGAAAATGGTACCTTACAAGTTGTTCCAGGAAGTCATAAAAAATTTGGCGAAATTAGAGGGCCTATGATACCTTGGGAACTTGAAGGAATGAAAAATGAAATTATCAATAAACATTTAATTCCTATTGAAACAAAAGCCGGAGACTGTATTATATTGGATGATAGCATTTTACACTATTCTCCAATCAATTATACGAATGAATTGAGACTTGCAATTCAATTGATTTGTGTTCCAAATGAATTTCCGTCTCTTCACTACCACATGGATCCAGCTACTTCTAAAACGGAGGTAAATGTTTTGGAAGTTCCTGATGATTTTTACATGGAATTTAATCCTTGGAAACAACCTGAAGGACAAAAAATAGTCAAAAAAATTACATATAATCATGCAAATATTAATGAAGATCAATATTCTAAACGGATGTTAGGTCCAGCCTTTGACAAAAAAACGAAAGGGTTTTTTAGTAAAGTGAAGCAAATATTTACTCAAAATGGTTAAAACTATTTTTAAGAACAAAGCTTTTGCAACCCGATTTCAAGAAGACGGTTATTTTGTTTTGCCATTTTTTTGTGCAGAAGAAATAGAAAAATTGAAAACTATTTACGACGGAATATATCATAACGAAGCATTGATTTTTGAATCAACTTCTTTTGTTGAATCAACTTCTTTTAAGGAAGAAATCAATAGCCAAGTTGAGTTGATTTTTAATGTTAAAATAGAGGCGCTTTTTCAAAATTATAAATCTTTAGGAACTAGCTTTTTAACAAAAAGAGTTGGAAATAATACCAATATGCCCATTCATCAAGATTGGACAGTTGTTGATGAAGATAATTATGCGTCTGTTACCTGTTGGATTCCATTAGTTGACACAACCTTTCACAATGGGGCAATGCAAGTAATTGAAGGCAGCCATTTACTTAGTAAAGCTTTGAGAGGTCCATCATTGTCAATTTCTTTTGAAGACATTGATTTGGTGCCTTTTTTAAAAACGATACCCCTAAAAGCTGGGGAAGCCATAATTTTTAATCATTCATTATTACACGCATCACATTCAAATCTATCCAATGAAGAAAGAGTTGCAGTGACTTTTGGACTTACTCACAAAGAGGCACAACTTTTAATGTATTATTCCAAAAAGGATACCGTTGAAAAATGGGAAATGCCAGACAATATGTTTATTGAATATCCTAAAATTAGATTTGCACCTAATATTGGAAAATTAAAAGAAAAATTGGATTATAAAGTACAAAAATTAACGCTTCAAGAAGTACAAAAAAATAGAATTGAACGACGAAAAAAACAGACTATGGTACCCCTTTTTAAAAATACAACACATCAAGATTTCTTTGAAAAAAACGGATATCTATTGTTGCCTGCTTTAAATCAAGAAGATATTTCTAAATTAAGAGATTTGTATGGTGAGTTAGGAATCAAAGACGAAAAAGGATATGGTTTTCATGTTGCAATGGATAATGCAGACAAAGACCTTGTTCAGAAAATGGTTGCTAAAATTACCGATGTTGCACTGCCAAAAGTTCAAGAATATCTTCACGAAACACAATTGTTTACAGCCAGTTTTGTTGTAAAAGAGCCAAATCCACAAGGCGTGGTTCCTCCACATCAAGATTGGTCATTTGTAGAAAATGAAGTAGATCATTGCTCTGTTACTTGCTGGATTCCGCTTCAAGATGTAACCATGGATAATGGATGTATGGGGATTATCAAAGGTAGCAATCACTTTTTTGAAAGCCATCGTCCTTCTCCTTCACCACAAGTTGAAACGCCCTTAAAAAAACACATGTTTACCATCTTCCCTTTTTTGGAACTTATTGAAATGAAAGCTGGAGAAGCTTTGATTTTTAATAACAAAACAATTCATGCGTCACCTCCAAATATTACGAATGAAACAAGACTTGCAGTTGGACTTGGGTTTACACAGAAAGAAGCTGAAATAAGACATTATTATCTTAAACCAGGAACAAATGACACCTTATTGAAGTATAAAATAACACCTGATTTTTTTCTAAAATATGACAATTCGCAATTATCAGAGCTTTATGGTAAAGGATTAGAGATTGATGGAATGGGTGAGCCAGAAGAAATCCCCTACGTTTTTGAAGACTTAGATGCCGAAGCATTTACAAAATTGATTCAAGATTCAGGTAATTCTTACAATGCTGTTTTGGTCAATAGAATGGCACAATTGTTTAATTATGACGCTAACGGAAATAAAAATGAGGAAGAAAAGATAGAAGAAAGTGTTCAAATAACATCTGAAAATAATGAAATTGTAGCTAGTGAACCATTTTGGAAAGTGTACACACCAATGAATGTATTGAGAGAAATTATAAACCGTTTAAGTAACAATTAAGATGTTTCAATTTCCTGAAAAAATCAAGAAAATCTTCAAGGAAGATAACTTGCAAGAAGAGTTTGAAAAAAATGGATTTGTCATTTTGGATTTTTATACGTCTGATGAAGTTCAGTATTTATTAAATCTTTACAGAGAATTACATCCAGAAGATGAAAAAGGTTTTTTTCCTTCAACCTTTTCAAAAGATAAAAAGTACCGAATAACTGCTGACGAAGAAATAAGGAAAGTTGGAAATAGAAGTATTGAGAATTATTTAACGGATATTAAAGTGATCTGCGGTAGTTTTATCGTAAAGTCTCCTGGAGAAGATAGCATTATGGATGTTCATCAAGATATGACGCTTGTCGATGAATCTGAATTTACGGGAGTAAATATTTGGTGTCCGCTCGTAGATTTAACGGATGATAATGGATTGCTTTATGCTTTGCCAGAAAGTCATCGGATTTATCCAACCTATCGAGGCGCGTCTTTACCCACGATATACCAGGACGTTTACGATGATGTCAAAAAATATAGCATACCGCTTTATCTAAAAGCGGGTCAGGCAGTTATTTTTGACCAAAGTATTTTGCATTGGTCAAAACCTAATCTTTCGTCGGAAGTACGCCCCGTTACAAACATCTATTTTACAAATAAAGAAGCTCGTTTTCAGATTTGTTATCATGATAAGAATGGGAATGGAAAAGTTGAAATTTTTGCTCAGGATGATTCGTTTATGACTGATTTTGAGCAATTTGGTGAAAATATATATGATAAGCCCAAAATTGGAATTAGCAGGGGTTTATTCGATTATAATTTCCCGTTTTTGACAAAAAAGGAATTAGATTTAAGATATGGAATAATAAGTATTCAACACGAAAAAATGGAACCTAAAGTATCTTTTTTTAAAACGTATACCCCGTTAAATATAGCAAGAGAAATAATAGGCAGATTAAAATTGAATAATTAATTTAAACTTATATCAGTAGCAAATGGCAGCACCACAAATTTTTAAAGATTCTAAGCAGCAAGCTCTTTTTGAAAAGCAAGGTTTCTTAGTTATTCCATCTTTTTTAAATTCGGAAGAAGTGCAACATATGGATCGACTTTTTGATGAATTACATCCCAATTTACCTGAAAGCGGTTTTTTTGCAGGCGTTTATTCTTCGGATTTCGAATATAAAAAAAGAGTCAGTGAAGAAGTAAAAGTGGTATATAAAAGAACCTATGAAAATACTTTTATGGATTATACACCTTTTGGAGGTGCTTTTTTGCATAAAATTTCGGCGCCAGATTCCTATTTATTTGTTCATCAAGATTGGACCGTTGTCGAAGAGGAAAAACACGTGGCTTTGAATATTTGGGTTCCCCTTTGTGATATAACAGCTGATAACGGGCCATTAATGGTTTTGCCAGGTAGTCAATATGATGCATTTAATGTGCTAAGATCGCCTACAATGCGCTTCTTTTTTGATGATGATTCTAGTGCAGTAATTAATCAATTAGAATCACTAATTGTGAAAGCGGGTGATGCAGTCGTACTCAATCAATCATTAGTGCATTATTCACCTCCAAATGTATCGGGCAAAATCAGAAAAGCAATAACTGCTGGGGTAAAAACTAAAGATGCGCAAATGATTTTTCATTTTAAAGATAAAGATTCCGAAGACGATTCTATCGAAAAGTTTGAAATGGATGACGATTTTTTCATTCATTTCGAAAACTTTTTTGAAGATATTTATAAAAGACCAACTGTAGGTACAAACATTGGTACAATCAACTATTCGGTACCAATGTTATCAGGAATTGGATTAAATAATTTGATAAAAAAAATGAAAAATGATGCCGGTTTCGATTATTTTGTATCCGAGTCAATTCCTGAGAAAAAAGCGAATATCGTTATTGAAAATGCAAAATTATCCATTTTGAAAATATACACTCCAATGAACATCATAAACGAAATAAAATTAAGACTTAAATTGTAATGGTGTACCAAAATATACTTCTTGATGAAAAACAAAACAGCGAACTTCAAAAGGAAGGATTTGTTGTTTTACCTTTTTTGAACGAAAACGAAATAAGTGAATTAGCAACTTTTTTTAATCAAAAAATCACTCTCGATGAAGGTGATTTTTATGCCACAGCACATGCTAATGACATTTCTTTTAGAAGCGAAATGAGCGATAAAATTGTTGCGGTAATTCAAGATAAAGTTGATTCCTATTTTAAAAATCACGAATTATTAGGCGCTTCTTACATTGTAAAATCAAAAGGACTAAGTCAAGCACTACAACCGCATCAGGATTGGAATATTGTTGATGAATCTAGCTATAGATCCTATAATATTTGGATACCATTAGTGGATTTAAATGAAGAAAACGGAGCGATATTAGTCATGCCCAAAAGCCACTCTTGGATAATTAATTATAGACATTCCTCTATTTCATGTTCTTTTCAAAAAGTGCATCAGCAAATTTGGGAAAATATGAAACCCTTATTTCTAAAAGCGGGTGAGGCACTTATTTATGACCACGCTTTACTTCATGCTTCAATGCCTAATGTAAGTCAGAAGGATAGAATTGCTTGTGCGTGCGGAATTATTCCTGATGATGCAACAATGCGTTTTTATTGGAATAATAATGGCAAAGTTGAAGAATATGAAAGTTCGAAAGAATTCTTTTTGACCGAAAATATATTTAGTGGTCCACACGGGTTAAAGAAAATTAAGTATATTGATACTGATTTTATTTCTATTGATGAAAAGGTTTTTTTTGAATTAATAGGAATTGAAAAACCAAATGTTATTACAGTAGATTCGATTGAAATTGAGACTAAATTTTTAGCTAAAAAAGCATTTTGGAAAGTTTATACTATTTCGAATATTACAAATGAGATAAAAAGTAGGATTAAATCCTATACATTTAAGAAAAAATAAAAAAAACTCATGAAAAAAGGTGTTTACATCTTCATTATCTTCTTTTTATTGTTGCTTTTTTTAGAAATTTTTTTAAGGTTTCTAGGATATAGCCCAGTTGAGTTTGGACAAAAAATAAGCTGTAAACCAGAAATATGTTATACGTCAGATTCGCTTGGTATATCCCTAAAACCTGGAAATTATAAAGTCAAAATTAATGATTGTATAGATTACCAAGTAACACATACAAACGATGGTAGGAGAATTACCTCAAATAAAATTAGTACGGCAAAAGATAAAATTTTTATTTTTGGTTGTTCTTTTGCTTATGGAGTAGGGGTAAACGACCAAGAAGCTTTTCCTTTTTTACTTCAAAACTTACTTCTACAATATGAAGTTTATAATTATGCAATTCCAGGGTCGGGCACTGTACAATCTTTCCTATATCTAAAAAAAAGTTTAGAATCGGGTCAAAGACCAAAAATAGTTGTGCTTTCTTATGCAACTTTTCATGAAGAAAGAAACTTACTTACCCGAAGTTTTGAATCTAAACTTTATGAAGGGATCAACTTTCATGAAGGATTTGAACTTTCAAAATTTTATTATCCTCGTTGCGTAATTAAAAACAATAAAATTACTATTGAGAGTATTGATATAATTAAAGATTTTAAACCAATTCCATTTGTAAAATATTCCGCAATGGCTACTTTTGTAAATCAAACTTGGAATAAATTAGATTATTTAAAAACAGATGGATTTCTGGTTTCTGAAATTTTTTTTAAAAAAATGAATAAATTGGCCAAACAATACCATTTTAAATTAATTATTGCAGATGTGTCTTACAACGAAAAGTCAAATGAGATAGATTCAATTTGTGTAAAAAACAATTTGAATTATGTAAATATTTCCCCAGATTATTCAATAGGAAATTACTCATTGGCACCTTGTGATTTTCATCCTAATCAAAGTGCTCATCAAATTTATGCGCAAAATTTATATGAACATATTAAAAATTATAAATGAAAAGTTTAATTAAAATCATCCGTTTATTTAGTAAAAAAGGAAAAAATAAAATCTATCAAGTTTCGGACGTAGGTGATTTTTATAACCAATATAATGACAAATTTCTTCAAGTTTATGGGGATGTTATTCAAGCTTTTCGAACTCAAGATGTAAGCATTTTGCTAGATTATCAAATTGATGCAATGCAACTAAAAGGAGGAATGAAAGTTATGGATGCTGGATGCGGTGTATGTGGTCCGGCTACTTATTTTGCAGAAAAAACAGGAGTTTTAGTTCATGCAATCACGATAAGTGAAGAACAAGTAGAAAAAGCACAGGTGAAAATCGAGAGCAAGCAATTACAAGATAAAGTAACGGTTAAAAAAGGAGATTATCATACTATAAAAACTACTTTCCCGGGTGAGGAATATGATGTAGTGTATTTTTTAGAATCATTTGGACATTCGCCTTATCATGAAAAAGCCATTGATAGCGCATGGGATGTGCTGAAACCAGGCGGATTATTATATATTAAGGATTTGTTTAAACGTTTACCATTATTGCCCGAACATGGACCTAAAATTGATTTAGAAATAAAAAAAATCAATGAAGCCTATCGCTATAATGTGGCCGATTTAAATGCAATTCTTGATTATGTCAGAAAAAAAGGATTTGTTGTATCAGCTTTAAAAACCATAGATTTGAAAATGGATGAATTTGAAAATTTAATGATTTCGAATGAATTTCAAGAATTGACAGGAATTGCAAAAATTGAAAATTGGGAGGATTATGTTTTTCCAATTGATTTTTTCGAGTTGATTTTGTACAAACCTCAATTTGATTTGGAGTTTGGTTTAGATAAATATTTCCTTCAAAATTTAATGTACATGCAAGTTCATGGTAAAAAACAAGAAGATTTATAATGAATGCAGTGATTTTAAAAGTAGAAAACCTATCTAAGAAATTCATAAAGAAAGACGGGACAGAGTTCTGGGCACTGAAAGATATTAATTTTGAGTTGCGTAAAGGAGACTCATTAGGTATTATTGGTCCAAATGGTAGTGGCAAAAGTACTTTACTAAAACTCTTGAGTGGAATTTTGAAACCTACAACTGGAACAATAACTTTTTATGGAACTTCTGCAAGTGTTTTGGATATTGGAACCGGTTTTCATCCAGAATTGACTGGAATTGAAAACGTATTTTTGAAAGGAGAACTGATTGGAAAATCAAAAAAAGAAGTCAATCAAGTACTACAAAAAATTATAGATTTCAGTGAATTAGGTGGTTTTATTGACGAACCCATCAAAACATATTCAAGCGGAATGTTTGTTCGATTGGCTTTTTCAACTTTGTTTTTTTTAGATTTTGATATTTATTTATTTGACGAAGTATTAAGTGTTGGTGATCAGGTATTTAGAAATAAAATTAAAGAGCAACGGCATATTTTTTTAGGTGATAAAACCTTTATTTCGGTGAGTCATGATATGCCTGAAATTATTGAATCTGTACAAACGGTATGTTTCTTAAAGCAAGGTCAAATAGATTTTATAGGTGATAAAAATAAGGCTATAGCCAAATATATATTTGAACGAAAAGACCATCTAATATATGCTGATAAAGAAGAAGTTAATATTAGGTCTATTAAAATAAATGGAAAAGCAATTAACGATCAAATACTAGCGCTTACTGTTAAAAAAGAAGAAGAAATTAAATGGGAAATGGAATTAGAAAATTATTGCACTGACGAATTAGTGATCACATGTAACATATTGACAAATACTGGATTTCGTATTGCAACTGATTCGCATCGTTTTCGCCCCAAATTATTAGAGAAAAAAATTGATTCAAAAGGAGTTTTTATTTTAAAAGGGACTATTTCCAAAAACATTTTTAATAAAGGTCATTTTATTATTTTTTTTAATTCAAATTCCAATAATTTTAATATTGGAGATTGGAGCACCCCTTTTTTTACAATAGAACTCGAGGTTGTTCATAATCTATGGGAAGAAAATGCATTTTTTAGTAAGTTCACTACTCCTCTTCATCCTTATCTTGACTGGGAAATACAAAAAAAACATTAGATAATTAAATAATTAGTAGTTATAATTTATTCAATATATAAAAATGAAATTTAAAAATAGTTTGTTTCAAAAGCAATTTGATGAGATTGGATTTGTAAAGGTTCAGCTTTTAAATGATGAAGAAATTTTTTTGTTAAAGGAATATATTACAGAAAAAACTCCCATTATTGAAAAGACTATTCAACTTGGTTTTTTTCAAGGGGTTTGTATTAACGATAAAGCGACTAAAATAAACCTAGATAATTATATAAGATCGATTATCAATCCTAAACTGACAAATGTACTTGAAAATTTCAAGGAAATAATATATACCGCTTTAGCAAAAGGGTGTGGCGAAAATTCTAAATTAGAATTACACCAAGATTCTAGTTTTGTTGATGAAAATATAGATTTTTCAATGTCTCTTTGGATTCCATTATCGGATAGTAATTTTGCTAATGGGGCTATTCATTTCTTGAACGGTAGTCACAAAAGTTTTCCAGCAATTCGTTGTGCCACTATTTCTCATAATTATGGCAATATTGACAAAATAAAACAGAATATGGAATGCATAGATGTAAAGCAAGGTGAAGCACTGCTTTTTAATGCTAGAATGTTACATTATACACCTAACAATACTTCAGGAGAGATAAGAATGGCAGTTATGTCTTGTCTTATTAGATCTGATGCTGATGTTTTACAATATTATAAAATTAGTGAATCAAGATTAGAAGCTTACAAAATGAAAGACGATTTTTTTCTAGATTATGAAAATTTTATGGAAGATATATATCAGAAACCAAAAGGAGAAAAAATAGGAGAAGTTGATTATGTTCCCTTTAACACCTTTATGTAATTTTATTTGTAAAATTTACGGATAGCAATCAAAATCTACTACTTGGAGAAGTCACTTTATTATATTTTTTGACTCAAATTCAAATGATTTTTATTTTGGAAAATTGAAGCAACCCTTTTTTATATTTACATTAGGTCTTGAAGTTATTCATAAATTAAAGGAATAGTATTTATTTTTTCAGCAATTTCATAACCTCTAATCAGCTCCATTTAGAATGGAGAATTCGTAAAAAGGGAAGATTTTTAAATTCTAAAGAATGATTTTAAAACGCTTAAAAAATCAGTGTTTTTTCTAATTTGTTTCTCTAAATCGGCAAACACTTTTATTTCATTCATTTCGGGTATTTTTGCAAATGTTTTGTTTTTGAAATTTTTAGGTTCGTTGTAAAAATCCGAATCTATTAAATTTGCAACATTTTCAATTTCAAATATTTGGGTCTTTTGAGTTGAATTGTCTTTGTGAAAAATAGAAACTGCCGTTTCTTTTGGGATATAAACAAGGGTTGCAGCAAGTCGGTTTTTGTCACTTTTATTTGGGAAAGAGTAATGCAATAGTCTGTGATCATAAATTACAGCCTCTCCTTTTTTTAAGAACAATGCTTTTCCAAATTTTCGTTTAGTTTCGGCTTCATTAATTTCATAATATCGAGGTAAATTAATTCCTCTTGGATAATTACATGATAAGTGTGATTTTGGAACCACGTGAAGTGCTCCATTTTCAAGATTAGTGTCTGTAAATGGTGTCCAAACATTTAGCGAAACATGTTTTTTTTCATCTACATACTGCCAATCGGTATGTAAAGGCATATTTGAATTTTCGCTTGGTATTTTCATCATAAAATTGCCCCAAAAAGGAATCATATCTTCTGTGATAATCGATTTTAATTTGTTTCCAATTATTTCTTTAAGAATAGAATCGACCCTTTTTTTATAATCGGAATCATTACAAGCATAAGTTGTAAATTTTTCATGAAACTCTTTATTATCAGGTGAATAAAAGAAATTTTCAAGTAAATTAAGCTCTGTTTCTTCTAAAAGTGAAACAATAACATATCCTTCTTTTTGTAAGGAATCATTTGATTTATTGTTGTAAAAAACAGGCATATTATTTAGATATTAATTTAAACTATCCGTGAATTGGTTCTCCAATCATGTTACAGTTTGTTGGCGATTCTATAGTGTTTGGGACTATTTTTTTTATTTTAAAATTGTTACATAATTGTTCAAAAGCCTCTACAGAAATAGATTCGTAGGGATCGTTAATCCAACCTTTACTTATTCCTGTTTGTGGTCTTTTTTGACAGTCGATCAGGAAGTTTTTTCCATTCAAAAGATAATCATCTTCGTGTTCAATAATTTCAACCTCACCACCAAATTCATAATTGGGTTTAAAACATGTTTGTAAGGTTGCTTCTTTTGGGAAAAGCCCACAAATTACTGCAATTCTAATTTTGTCAGACGTATTGGTGTAAGAATGGTGTAATATTCTATTGTCAAAAAGTAGTATATCCCCTTTTTTCATTGGTACAGGTTGCAAATATTGTTTTACAGTACTTTGAATGGCATCGAAAGGAGCTGGAAAGGAAATACTCCTGTAGGGCGAAAATAAATGGTGACTTTTTGGAATAACTCCGAGGCAACCATTTTCTTCATTTACATCATCTAATGGAATCCAAAGGCTTAATGGAGAGAACTTCCATTCATCCAGACTAGTTGTGTCTTGATGAAGATAAAACTCACTTCCTGGTCCAGAAATTTTAACTACAAATGAATTGAGTAGTATTTTGTAATCTTTGCATAAACTGTTAATTATCGGTTTTAATATATCCCCGATGGTAAAATGAATTTTTTTTCTATAATCAGTATCTTGAGAATATATACTATAAAACATTCCTCCTTTTTCATCTTTAATTTGATGATTTTGTGTAAATAAATCCATTATAGCATCAATTTCGTTAGGACTA
Source organism: Flavobacterium sp. (assembly GCA_044373885.1). GTDB lineage: Bacteria > Bacteroidota > Bacteroidia > Flavobacteriales > Flavobacteriaceae > Flavobacterium. The sequence goes on from JBIPNF010000023.1 coordinate 14,612, forward strand.
ATGATGCTTTTTATGCTATATCCAATATCATTAATTTTTGATGCTAATTCATCATCTTTAAGTATTGAATGCTTAATGGGTTTCCAAGGATTTTTGGTAAATTTTTTCATAGTAAATATATTTATACAAATATAATAGAAACAAAATTATTAACGTTTTATTTTTTTTAACTTAAACAGGTTCGTCAATCATATTGCACTTTGTTGGTTGAAATGGTTGGTTTGAAATATTTTTTTTAACATCAAATTCCGCACATAAATTTTCAAATTTTTCTGCACTTATTGCAAATGAATTTTCCTCAAACCAACCTAAACTTTTTCCCGTTTCAGGTCTTTTATCATTATTTTTGAGAAATGTTTTTCCTGTTAAAAGGTAGCTGTCTGGGTGCTCGATAACTTCGACTTTTCCGCCAAATTCATATTTCGGTTTAGTACAAGTTTGAACCTTGGCATCTTTAGGGAATAAACCACAAATGACTGATATCCTTGACTTTCCGGAAACGTTACTATATGAATGATGCAGTGTTCTATTGTCAAATAATAAGACTTCACCAGTTTTCATTTCTACAGGTTGTAAGTAGTTTTTTACTGTTTCTTGAATGCCATCAAAAGGAGATGGAAATGAAATATTTCTATAGGGAAAAAAAAAGTGTTTGCTATATGGAATAATGCCAAGACAACCATTGTTTTCATTTACATCTTGAAGTGGAATCCAAAGACTTAATGGCGAAAACTTCCATTCGTCTAACGAAGTGGTGTCCTGATGAGCATAGAACTCACTTTCAGGACCCGAAATTTTTACAACAAATGAGTTTACTACAATTTTATAATTTTGAAAAAGTGGGTCAATTAAGGGTTGAACTATTCTTGATATTTCATTGTGAATTGCTTTTCTATAATCTGTATTTTGGGAAAAAACACTAAAAAATACGCCGCCTTTTTCGTCTTTAAGAGTATGATATTGATGAAATAAACGAAGAAGTTCATCAATAGCAGTAAGGGGAATTAGATTTTGTATACTAAATCCACGCTCATGAATTAGATTTTTTAAGTCCTTATTTCTAATAATAGAATGCTCAATGGGTTTCCATAATTTATTAGCTTTTGCGACCATTTTTTCTTATTTTTGTCAAATTTATAAAATAAATGTTATACTCCATAATAATAAGAACAAAACAATGGTGGCAACCCAAGGCAGGTAATTTGCTTTCGGCTGTTTATTTGGCTGTTTTTATATTTAATATTGATTTTTCAGCTACTTTTAAGTTTGTTTTTCCAGCCATTGCTACTATTTTAGGGATTGGTATATTTGGTTATTTTTTCAATGATTTTACAGATTTAGAATCAGATAGGAAAGCCAATAAGAATAACATGTTAGAAAAATTAAATAACAATAATCGTTTATTATTATTGGCAAGTGCACTTTTTCTAGCTTTTGTGCCTTGGTTTTTCTTACCTTTTGATTCCTTCAATTGTTATTTATTGCTCGGAGAATTTGTATTATTATTGGTTTATGCAGTTCCTCCAATTCGCCTTAAAGAAAAAGGTTTTGTAGCGTTAGTGACAGACGCTTTATATGCTTACGCTATTCCATTTACATTGGCTTTTCATACTTTTAATTTGATTTCTTCGGCAAAAGTAATTTGGATATTATATGCTATTATTTTTTTTTGGCAATTTTCTGTAGGCATAATAAACATTCTGATTCATCAAATTGAAGATTATGAAAATGATTTACATACTCAAACAAAAACTTGGGTTACTTCAATCGGAAAAATAAAAGCTAGAAATTTTTTGCTTTATATTTTTTGGCCGTTAATGTTGATTTTATTTATTTTTTTCTTGGTAACAGTTAGTTTCAATTCTTGGAACTGGTACTTTATATTCCCAACTATTTTCTTGTTGGTCCAGTATACAACTACTTTTTATAAAAAATCATATCGTGCTTTTGTAAAGTCAAATATATCAGCTGATTTGCAAAAAATAAATATTCATTATCACTTATTTCTTCCGTATTGGAATATTATAATTTTAGTTTTTGTCGATTTTAGATTTTTAATAATTGTATTTGGGCATTATCTTTTATTTAATTTTAATCGAATTTTTTGGTGGTTTAAAGCAGTAATTTATCCTAATTTTTTAGAATATTTATTTGTTAGAATCCCGTCTAGAATTGTTAATTTTTCAATTTATTATTTTAGAGTTTTTATTTTACGAGAATCTTCAATAAAGGCACGAAGAGAACATTACGAAGTGTATATAAAAGAAAGAAATGATTATCTAAATAAAATTACCAACCCCAATATAGCTATCGTAAGCGCTAACAAAAATAAGTACACGGAAACATTTATACTTCAGCATGAAAATATTCTTTTGGATGCGGGATATTATTTGCATCGTTTTTACGGAGGATATTTGCCTACGATGGAATTAAAACGGGGTTTTCTTTTGGCGTCAAATGAAAGTTTACTTAAATTCCAAGAATGGAAAACGGCATTTTTTGAAAAAGGAAAAAATGACTATTTGAAAAAAGCATTTGTTGATTATATAATTAACAATAATATAAATTTAGTACTTGCCGAATTCGGTCAATCTGGAGCAGAAATTTCAGATTTATGTCGGGAAGCAGGAGTGCCTTTGATCGTTGTTTTTTACGGATATGATGCACATCATAAACATGTAATTGAGCAGTATCAAGATAAATACACAAATATGTTCCTTTATGCTTCTAAAATCATTGGAGTTTCAAATGATATTGTGAAAAAGCTAGAAGGTTTAGGGGCTCCAAAAGAAAAATTAATGTATTTGCCTTGTGCAATAGATTTAAAAAGATTTACATATCAGGATCATTCAAAAAACGACCCTATTTTCTTGAGTGTTGGCCGCTTTTCAGAAACCAAAAGTCCGCATCTTACGATTTTGGCTTTTAATGAAGTTTTAAAAGAAATTCCAAATGCCCAATTGGTCATGATAGGCAAGGATGGCGGTGGCGAATTATTTGAAGCATGTCATATTTTGGTTAAAGCGCTACAGATTGAAAAAAGTGTATTTTTTAAAGGAATATGTACGCCTAATGAAGTTTTGGAACAGATGCAAAAAGCAAGAGTTTTTGTACAACATTCCATTACAACTCCAATAAACGGAGATAAGGAAGGAACTCCAGTTGCAGTTATGGAAGCTATGGCTAGTGGACTTCCGGTTGTTTCGACGCGACATGCCGGGATTGAAGAATTAATTGTTTCTGGTGAAAACGGATTTTTGGTTGCCGAATATGATTATTTGAATATGGCCAAAACGATGGTTATGGTTTGTAAAAATGAGAAGCTAATTTATCAAGTAGGACAAAACGCAGCAACTAGTATTTTAGAAAACGATTTGATAATAAATAATACTAATTTATTACTGAATGAGGTGAATAAATTTATTTTGAAGAATGGTTAGATCTTACAAAAAAACAATAGCTTTCAAAGAGGATTGGCAAATATTTATATTGCTTACTTTTTTATACTCGATTTTTTTGTGGTTGAAATATTTATTGCAACAGGAAGAAATTTGGAAGTTTCTGTATGATACTTTTTTGTTT
>JBIPNF010000173.1:0-5349 GCA_044373885.1 Flavobacterium sp.
TCAGCGAGAAAAGACTGGGGCTGGAACCACAAATTTAATATTGAAAGTATGACGAAAGACATGCTAGAACATTTGAAAAAATAAAAATAAATTTTATTTATCGCTTACATATTCCATAATATCGCCGGGTTGACATTCTAAAATTTCGCAAATCATTTCTAAAGTAGAAAACCGAATTGCTTTTGCTTTCCCCGTTTTTAATATAGATAGATTTGCAGTTGTAATCCCAATGCGATCCGCTAATTCATTGGAACGCATTTTACGTTTGGCAAGCATCACATCTACATTTATTATAATTGCCATACTTAAATTGTTAGTTCGTTATCTTCTTTAATTCGCTTTCCGATAATAAAAACTTCCGATAAAACTTTGAGAAACAACCCTAAAGACATTAGATATAAAAAAGATTCAAATCCTAAATTTATTGAAATTGTACTTTTTGAAAAAGCGCCTAACAAATCTGAAATTAAATATAAACTTGCCGAAAAAATAACCAAATTCCCTATTTTATCTAATAATTGGGAACAGTCAACTTCAAAAATTAATTTTTTTCTGAAATTATTTAATAATGATTTGAAATTGTAAATTGCATAAAGAATAACTCCAAAATTTATTAGGCTTAAAACTACACCGATTTTACCTAAAACAGTAGTTGTATCTATATCTATTCCTGAAATATTTATTGGTATATCAATAGGTTCATTTGAAAACAGCACAATACTAATAAACACGATTACTAATGGAAAAGCAATAATTGACATAATCCAAATGAAATCAACTATGGTTTTTAAAAAAATTAATTTTCTCATCTTTTTTAATTTTAAAGTTGCTGCAAATATAAATAAATTATTGAAAAACAATAATAAAACATTAAAAAACAATATTTTTATATAAATAAGAACAAAATAAAGTTGCTTACTTTTGTGTCTATGAAAGAATTTCCAAAAGCATTGACATCTAAATTAGAACAACGAACGGCAAACAATTCTTTGCGAAAGCTGTCGTTGCCCAATACTTTAATCGACTTTGCATCCAATGATTATATTGGATTTGCCAAGTCGGAAACTATTTTTAATGAAACGCATTCGTATTTAATTGACAATAAAATCATTCGAAATGGCGCTACTGGTTCCAGATTATTGTCAGGGAATCATAAAATATACGAAGAGGCGGAAAATTATATAGCCAAATTTCATCAAGTTGAAGACGCATTAATTTTCAATTCGGGTTATGATGCCAATGTTGGTTTTTTTGGTGCCGTTCCGCAACGCAACGATATTATTTTATATGATGAATTATCACATGCGTCTATTCGAGACGGAATTCAACTTTCTCATGCCAAATCGTATAAATTCAAACATAACGATTTTGAAGACTTAGAAGACTTAATTCAGCGTTTTCAGTCCGATTTTATTGAAATTTATATCGTTACGGAAAGTGTTTTTTCTATGGATGGTGATTGTCCTAATTTAGAAGAATTAGCCGCGTTATCCAATAAATACAAATGTAATTTGGTTGTTGATGAAGCGCATGCTTTGGGGGTTTTTGGAGAAAACGGACAAGGATTGGTTCAAATGTTGCATTTGCAAGATTCGGTTTTTGCCCGAATTATGACTTTCGGAAAAGGGTTGGGTTGTCATGGAGCTGCAATTATTGGTTCCAGCGAATTAAAAAATTATCTCGTAAATTTTGCTCGGAGTTTTATCTATACTACGGGGCTTTCGCCGCATTCCGTTGCCTCAATTTTAGTTGCTTACCAGCATTTAGAAACCGAAAATAAAGCGCTTGGTATACTTCGGGAAAATATCAATCATTTCAACCAAGAAAAAAACATTTTGGGATTAAAACCGATGTTTGTAAGAAGTAAATCAGCAATTCAAAGTGCCATTATTCCTGGAAATCAAAATGTAAAATTAATTGCCAATCAACTCCAAGAAAAAGGGTTCGATGTCAAAGCCATTCTTTCACCCACGGTTCCAGAAGGACAAGAGCGACTTCGGTTTTGTTTGCACAGTTACAATTCTAAGGAAGAAAACTCGGAAGTGTTGACATTGTTGAGTACCTTTGTTTTTTAATGCTATGGAAAAATCAGTTTTTAAATTAATTAGACGCTACCAATATTCATCGGAAGCAATTATTTTTAAAGGAAAATTAGAATCTGAAGGGATTTCGGTTTTTATCCGAGATAATAATACTGTTGATACCTATCCACTCTATAGTAATGCTGTTGGGGGTGTGAAACTCTTTGTGAAAAATGATGATTTTATCAAAGCTAATGAAATTCTTTCTCAAGTTAGCGAATATTCTTTGGATGAAATGAACCAACTGGTGAATTGTCCAAAGTGCAATGGAAAACAAATCAAAATGATAACGTCAATTAAAGATATTAAAACGCTAATTGCATTTATTTTTTCAATGCTTTTTGTGCTAATGCCTTTTTATTCTAAGCATACATATAGATGTAATACTTGTTCGTTTGAATTCAAATAAACAGAAGGTATTGCATTATTTTTCTAATCAACATTAAATTCAATTCCCTTGTGAACTTTGCGATTTCTTTGCGAACTTTGCGGTTAAATAAATAAAATGAAAATCTTTATAACAGGAATATCAACCGACGTCGGCAAAACCATCGCTTCTGCAATAATAACCGAAGCACTTGAGGCCGATTATTGGAAACCTATTCAAGCGGGTGATTTAAATGATTCAGATAGTCATAAAATTCAACGCTATATTTCAAATGACAAATCGGTTATACACGAAAATAGCTATAAACTTAACACTCCCGCAAGTCCGCATTTAGCAGCTGAATTGGACGGAATTACGATAGATTTAAAAAATATAAAGGAACCAAAAACAACCAATCATCTTGTTATTGAAGGCGCAGGCGGTGTATTTGTACCCTTAAATGAAACTGAATTAGTAATCGATTTAATTCAACCTGACTACAAAGTAATTGTTGTTTCTCGACATTATTTGGGAAGTATCAATCATACTTTATTGACCATTGAGGCGTTAAAAAATCGTGGGATAAACATAGCTGGGATTATTTTTAATGGCAATGAAAACCTTCCAACCGAAACCATAATTTTGAATAAAACGCAACTAAAATGCATCGGAAGAATTGAGGAAGAGCCGTATTTTGACCAGAGCGTAATTTCAGAATATGCCGATTTGTTTCGAGATAATCTATTAGAACTTCAATAGCAATGGCAATATCAATTTCAATATAAAATCAAATGAGTTTAACCGAAAGAGACGGCAAATATCTTTGGCATCCGTATACCCAACATAAAACTTCAAAGCCGCCAATTGCGATTGTAAAAGGCGAAGGAGCTTTGCTTTGGGACGATTCCAATAAAGAATATATTGATGCCATTGCGTCTTGGTGGGTCAATCCTTTTGGGCATTCCAATAGGTTTATTGCCGATGCCGTTTATAAACAATTAACCACTTTAGAGCACGTTTTATTTGGAGGATTTACGCATGAACCTGCTGTAGTTTTATCTGAAAAGTTAATGGAAATCTTGCCGAAAAACCAAAATAAAATTTTCTTTTCTGATAATGGCTCAACCGCTGTTGAAGTCGCAATAAAAGTGGCTTTGCAATATTTTTTTAATAAAGGAGAAAAGAAAACTACCATAATTGCTTTCGAGAATGCCTTTCACGGAGATACTTTTGCTGCAATGGCCGCAAGCGGAATTTCGTTTTATACCCAAGCTTTCGAAGGAATGTTTATTGATGTGGTTCGGATTCCAGCACCAATAAAAGGTCTGGAAGAAATCAGTTTTCAAACTTTGGCACGGGCCATAAAAAACAATAATTGCGCAGGATTCATTTTCGAGCCTTTGGTACAAGGAGCAGCGGGAATGGTAATGTATGAGCCCGAAGCATTGGATGAATTAATCAAAATTTGTCAAGAAAATGGCATTTTAACCATCGCCGATGAAGTAATGACAGGCTTTGGAAAAACGGGAAAAACGTTTGCCTGTGATTATTTGCAAACACAACCCGACATGATGTGTTTGTCAAAAGCGTTGACTGGCGGAACGATTCCAATGGCAATTACCACTTTTACACAAGATTTGTTTGATGCTTTTTATAGCGATGATATTAATAAAGCGCTTTTTCACGGACATACATTTACGGCAAATCCAACGGGTTGTGCGGCGGCTTTGGCTAGTTTGGAATTATTGCAAACTAGCGAAATGCAAAACAATATTTCTAGGGTAAATGAACGTCATTTGGCTTTCCAAAAACAAATTGAAAAACATCCAAAAGTGACTACAACTCGGGTTTTGGGTGTCATTTTTGCATTGGAAATAAAAACCGAAAACCAAGCTAGCTATTATGGAACCTTGCGCAACAAACTCTATGATTTCTTCATTGAAAATGGAATAATATTGCGTCCTGTTGGAAATATCGTCTATATTTTACCGCCCTATATTATCACAAATAGCCAATTGCAAAAAATTTACGAAGTGGTCGAGAATGCTTTAGAGATAGTTTGATTTTTAAGAAGACGAAAAGATGAAAGACGAAGAGATGAAAGGCAAATAGCTAATAGATTTAAAATTAGTCGAATTTTCAAAGTCCAAAGTCATAAGGTTAAGCCTTATTCAATAACTTATAATTCATAACTTATAACTCATAATTGATTTATAACTTTGCGGCCTTTGTGAAAAACTTTGCGACCTTTGCGGTTAAGTTTTTATAATTCATAACTTATAACTCATAATTAATTAATAAACCCTTGCTAAAAACAATTTCTATTACCGCCATTGCTTCACTTTCTGCATTAGGAAACAATCAAGATGCGATTTGGAATAACTACCAGTCCAATAAACATTGTTTTGTAGCAACTGATTTTGGCACTCAAAATGTACTTACGGCACCCTTAGAGTATGTTTCAAAGCAAGAAATCGAAGGACTAAGGCATTCAGATCAAAAGTATAAATCATTAGACAATTCGGTATTATTTGCCATTGCAACTTCTCGAAAAGCGATACATGACGCAGGTTGGAAAAAGGGCGATTATTTCGGAATTAATATTGGTTCTTCTCGAGGCGCAACAGAATTATTTGAGAAACATTATCTTGATTTTATTACAAATGGAAAAGTTGCAACTTTGGCTTCTCCAACTACCACTCTTGGAAATATTTCTTCTTGGGTTTCCCACGATTTGCAAAGTCAAGGTCCTGAAATCTCTCATTCGATTACCTGTTCAACGGCATTGCATGCGCTTTTAAATGGTGTGGCATGGCTAAGAGCAGGAATGTCTGAAAAATTTTTAGTTGGTGGAAGTGAAGCCCCTTTAACAGATTTTACAATCAGTCAAATGCAAGCGTT
>JBIPNF010000174.1:0-5338 GCA_044373885.1 Flavobacterium sp.
TTTTTGAATTTTTCATACGAAAAGTTGAACGCCATTTTGGAAACTTCATTGAAACTTCCTACATAGATGTATTCGTCTTTGCTGATTTGTCGGAACACATCGGAATCATCGCGCATCAATTCTTTTCCGCCAGTTTTGAGATAGGTATACCTGAAATTATTAAATCCTTCACTCGCTCTTGGTAATAAAAAAATCCCCATTAATAATACTAAAATGGAAATTATCGACGCACCTATTATATAAGGACGCATAAATCGAGTAAATGAAATTCCCGAACTCAAAATAGCTATAATCTCAGTATTATTAGCCAATTTTGAGGTAAACCAAATTATTGAAAGGAATAAAAATATCGGAAATAAAAGATTCGCAAAGTAAATGGTAAAGTGAAAATAATACAACGCAATAGCCGAAAACGGAATTTTATTAATAATCATTTTGTCTACTTTCTCTGAAACGTCAATGATAATTCCAATGGGAATAAACATCGCCAACATAACAAAAAAGTTAGTCAAATAGCGCTTCAATATGTATTTGTCTATTATTTTCATAAAGCTATTACAATCTCTGACTCATGTTTTTAACCATCATTTCTTTCCAAACTTTGAAATCTCCCGCTAAGATATGCTTTCTGGCTTCACGAACCAACCACATATAAAATCCAAGATTATGAATCGTTGCAATTTGCTTTCCTAAATACTCATTTGCTGAAAAAAGGTGACGCAAATAGGCTTTTGAATATTCCGTATCAACAAATGTCAATCCCATTTCGTCAACAGGCGAAAAATCGTCAGCCCATTTTCTGTTTTTAATATTTATCGTTCCGTTTGCCGTGAATAACATGCCATTTCTGGCATTTCGTGTAGGCATCACGCAATCAAACATATCAATTCCAAGTGCAATATTCTCTAAAATATTAATTGGCGTTCCCACACCCATCAAATATCTCGGCTTGTCTTGTGGCAAAATTGCAGTAACAATTTCAGTCATTGCATACATTTCTTCGGCAGGTTCTCCCACTGAAAGTCCACCAATTGCATTTCCTTGCGCTCCTGCATTTGCAATATATTCTGCCGATTGCATCCGCAAATCTTTATAGGTACTTCCCTGGACAATTGGGAAAAATGTTTGCTCATAACCATATTTTACTGGCACTTTTTCCAAATGATTGATGCAACGATCCAGCCAACGGTGCGTCATGTGCATCGAACGTTGTGCGTATCTAAAATCACAAGGATAGGGCGTACATTCATCAAATGCCATAATAATATCGGCACCAATTGTACGTTGAATTTCCATTACATTTTCAGGCGTAAAAAAGTGATACGAACCATCAATATGCGATTTGAATTTTACTCCTTCTTCCTTAATTTTTCTATTTGCGGAAAGCGAATACACTTGATACCCTCCAGAATCAGTCAAAATATTCCGATCCCAATTCATAAATTTATGTAATCCACCCGCTTTTTCAAGAATTTCGGTTTGTGGTCGCAAATACAAATGATACGTATTTCCAAGAATAATATCAGGATTAATTTCCTCTTTTAATTCCCTTTGGTGCACGCCTTTTACTGACGCAACAGTTCCCACAGGCATAAAAATTGGCGTTTCAATTACCCCGTGATCAGTCGTAATTGTTCCCGCTCTAGCTTGCGTTTGCGGATCAGTCTTTAATAAATCAAACTTCATATAGGCTTTTTTCAGTCCGCAAAGATAAGAGAATTGTGATTTACGAGTTGTGAAATACCAAATAAATTAACATCAAGACATTATATTACTTTTTTTGGGCGTGCCCTCGTTTAGAATATTCCTACGTAGGAGAAAATTTATTGCAAACTCGGTCTTGCTGTGCGCTACAATCTCTCGCTACACTTCGTTACGCGAGAGGATTTCCACTGCCATCACTCACGCAAACCGTCGAAAAGCAAAGCAATTTGATTCCTAAGTTTACTTTGTTTCAATTTTAACTTAACCAATAATTATTTTGTAATATATTTGCATGTCACACAAACTAACTTTTTGCAAAATGCAGCAACACTTGCGCTTAAACGAATATAAAGTCCTGTTTTACAGACTTTCTCTAGCTTATATTTTTTACTTTTTTGCCCGAGTATTATTTTACATCTATAATTCCAAATTACTAAAAGTCGATTCTATTTCCGATTTTCTATCACTTTCCTACTATGGTTTGGCTTTTGACACCACTGCAATTCTATATGCAAACCTATTGTTCATAGTATTTTCACTATTGCCAATCTTTAAAAACACCAATCGTGGCTATCAAAAATTCTTATTCTATATTTATTTTTCAATAAATTTAGTAGTCTATGCGACCAATTTCATTGATTTTATTTATTACAAATTTACTTTTGCAAGAACTACAATTGTAGTTTGGAATGTGATGAAGCACGAAACAAATTTATTACCACTATTTACAAGTTTTATTTTCGATTATTGGCATGTTTGGATATTATTTCTACTAATATCCGCACTTTGGATTTATCTGTATAAAAAAGTTACGGTTTTGGCATTCGAACCTACAAAAAAAGTAGCTTATTTTGGATTTTCAACTATAGGTTTTTTATTTGTTTCGGTAATGATTATTGGAGGAATCCGTGGTGGCGATTTCAAAAAATCAACCCGCCCAATTAATATACTAGATGCAAGTCGGCACGTGAAGAATATAGTTCATTCGGATATTGTTCTGAATACGCCCTTTGCCATCATCAGAACATTGTTTAGCAATAGCTTCATAAAAACAGATTTTAAGGATGTGAGCCCACAAGTTATCAATAGTTTGGTTCAACCCATAAAAACGTACCATAATAATCCTGAAACGAAACCCAATGTGGTGGTTTTTATTTTGGAAAGCTACGGTCGTGAATACATCGGAGCACTCAACAAAGCCGCTAAAATTCCAAACTATAAAAGCCACGCACCCTTTTTAGATTCCTTGTCGCAACACAGCATGATTTTTACAAATGCTTATGCAAATGGGCGGCAGTCTATTCACGGAATGTCATCGGTATTGGCAGGAATTCCCGCTTTTAAAGATGCTTTTACATCATCGCCCTATCCAAAACAAAAAATAGAATCTTTGGTTTCAACCCTAAAAAGTGAGGGTTACGACACCTCCTTTTTTCACGGAGCTGCCAATGGTTCCATGGGTTTTTTAGGATTTTCAAATATTCTAGGAATTGATAATTATTATGGTAGAACCGAATTCAACGATGACTCTCAATTTGATGGTTTCTGGGGAATTTGGGACGAACCCTTTCTGCAATTCATGAAGAAAACATTGGACAAAAAGAAAACGCCTTTTTTTGCATCTCTATTTACTGTTACTTCCCATGAACCTTATATTATACCAGATAAGTATAAAAACAAATTTCAAGAAGGTGGCGTTCCCATTCATAAATGTGCAGAATATACCGATTATTCCTTGAAACGTTTTTTTAATGAAGCCAAAAAGGAACCTTGGTTTTCAAATACTATTTTTGTTTTTGTTGCCGATCATTGCAACCAAATCTATTATGACGAATTTCAAAAGCCAATAAACCGTTTTGCAGTTCCTATTATTATCTACAAACCGAATAGCAAATTAGTTGGGGTAAATACTGATTTGGCGCAACAAATTGATATTTATCCAACAATTTTAGACATGGTTGGATATAAAAAACCATTTAGAAGTTGGGGTCGAAGTCTATTTGACACCAAAACAAGTACGCCATTTGTAATCAATTCTACGGGTACTATCTATCAGTTTTCAAAAGGAAATTACATTTGTACATTTGACGGAAATGAAGCTACTGGTTTTTATGATAAATATGATAAAGGTCTAAAATTCAACTTAATTGCAAATAGAAACTTGGAAATGAACGCAATTGAACTTAATTGTAAAGCTTTCATTCAAGATTATATGGATAGGGTAGTAAATAAAAAAATGTATGTAAAATAAGAAATTAAATAAATGTCCTACTTCGGTAGGATTTTTTATTTGAAAAATCAATCAATCCAATTATCTGATTATCTTTGCAACAGTTTAACTATAACTCACACAATGAATCCCAACACACAACAATTACAAAATTTAACAATCCAAGTTAGAAGAGATATACTTCGGATGGTTCATGCCGTAAATTCTGGACATCCAGGCGGTTCTCTTGGTTGTTCAGAATTTTTGGTAGCACTGTATCAAAACATTATGGACAGAAAAGAAGGGTTCGATATGAACGGTATCGATGAAGATTTATTCTTCCTTTCTAACGGACATATTTCTCCTGTATTCTATAGTGTTTTAGCAAGAAGCGGTTATTTTCCAGTAGCAGAATTGGCTACCTTCCGATTAATCAACTCTAGATTACAAGGTCATCCAACAACTCATGATAATTTACCAGGAGTTAGAATGGCATCGGGTTCTTTAGGACAAGGATTATCCGTTGGAATTGGTGCTGCTCAAGCTAAAAAACTAAACGGTGACAACCATATTATTTATACGCTTCATGGCGATGGAGAATTGCAAGAAGGTCAAAACTGGGAAGCAATTATGTATGCCTCAGCAAAAAAAGTAGATAATTTAATTGCTACAATCGACCTAAACGGAAAGCAAATTGACGGTTCCACAGATGAAGTATTGGCAATGGGAAGCATTCGAGCAAAATTTGAAGCTTTTGATTGGGAAGTTCTAGAAATTAAAGAAGGAAATAATATTGAGGCGATAATTTTAGGGATGAATGAGGCGAAATTAAGAACTGGAAAAGGAAAACCGGTTTGTGTTTTGTTACATACTGAAATGGGTAATGGTGTTGATTTTATGATGTACAGTCATGCTTGGCATGGAAAAGCGCCAAATGATGCGCAATTAGAAACTGCATTATCCCAAAATTATACTGAAGGAGAAAGCGACTATTAAATAATTAATAATTAATAATTATGATTTCTCATGATTATTTAATTTTTAAATCATTCAATTAAGAAACAATGAAAAAATATATAAATACAGGAAGTAAGGATACCCGTTCGGGTTTTGGAGCAGGAATGACCGAATTAGGACAAACCAATGAAAAAGTGGTAGCACTTTGTGCCGACTTGATTGGGTCTTTAAAATTTGATGATTTCAAGAAAAACCATCCGGAGCGTTTTTTCCAAATCGGTATTGCAGAAGCCAACATGATTGGAATTGCAGCGGGATTAACTATTGGAGGAAAAATTCCTTTTACAGGTACTTTTGCAAATTTTTCTACGGGAAGAGTTTACGATCAAATTCGTCAATCGGTAGCATATTCGGATAAAAATGTAAAAATTTGTGCTTCGCATGCTGGATTAACTCTTGGTGAAGATG
>JBIPNF010000175.1:0-5310 GCA_044373885.1 Flavobacterium sp.
TTATTCAGGTTTTGAACAATTTGCCGAATTTTTCTCTGTATACCTAGTAGAGAAAGGACATGATGTCTATGTATATAATTCTCACGATCATCCGTATCAAGAAAAAACATTTAATGGGGTAAACATTTTTCATCAATACGATCCAGAATATAAATTGGGAACCTTCGGACAATTTATTTATGATTATAATTGCATAATCGATTCCCGTAAAAGAGATTTTGATATCATTTTGCAGTTGGGATATACCAGCAACTCAATTTGGTTTTTCTTATTACCTAAAAAGCCAATTATCATAACCAATATGGATGGATTAGAATGGAAACGTTCAAAATATTCTAAACCAGTACAACAATTTTTGAAATTTGCAGAACGACTTGCGGTCAAAAGTAGCGATCACTTGATCTCGGATTCGTTGGGAATTCAAAAATACATAAAAGAAAAATACGAAGTCGATTCAACCTATATTCCTTACGGAGCAACAATTTTTGAAAGTCCTGACGAAGAATTTTTGAAGGAATATGATGTGACCAAGGGCAATTATAATATGATTATGGCTCGTTTTGAACCAGAAAACAATATTGAAACTGTTCTTGACGGAATTGTTTTGTGCAAGGACGGAATGACTGTTTTAGTGCTAGGAAACCACAACACCAACTTTGGTAGTTATCTCAAAGAAAAGTTTAAAACAAATGTAGAAATTCGATTCATCGGAGCTGAATTTAACATGAATAAACTAAATAATTTGAGGTGTTTTTCTAATTTTTATTTCCACGGACATTCCGTAGGCGGCACCAATCCTTCTCTGCTTGAAGCGATGGCCTCTAAAGCATTTATTATCGCGCACAACAATCATTTTAACAAAGCAATTCTTAAAGAAAACGGCTATTATTTTTCTAATCCTCAAGAAGTGAAAAATATTTTAGAAACTATCAAAAAAAATGATAACTTGCAATTAGTTCAAAATAACTTTGACGCGATTGAAAATGAATTTAATTGGGATAAAATAAATGGTGAATATCTCCAGCTTTTCGAAGAATCTATATCAAAATCTGAAAACAGAATACAATAATCACCCTTCTTTACTTTTAGTTTTAGTAGCGTTATTGTGTATTCCTTTAAGTTATGCATTCAACAGTATTGCATTGGTTTTACTGACCTTAATTACAATTGCAACCTTCAAAAAAGAGAATTTAAAAGTTGATGCCAACTTAATTTTACCCGTTCTTTTATATCTTTTAATGGTACTTTCTATCACCTGGACAACAGACTTTGAAAGAACTGTAAGTGCCTTGTCAAAAGAATTACCACTATTATTAATCCCAGTTTGTTTTTTGCTATTCCGTTCTTTTTCAACATTTGAAAAAGATAAAATAATTAAATGGTTCAGTTTTGGAATGGTCGTCTATTCGATATTTTACCTAGCAAAAGCATCCGTTCTATTTATTATTTCAAAAGACACTTCTGTTTTCTTTTACCACGAATTGGTTACAAAAGATGTAAATGCAATTCACGTATCTGTATTTGTTGCAATTTCCTTTTTTTATTTTCTTGCAAAAATTCAGAAAACAACATTTGACAAAGTAGCTTTGGGAATTTTATTTCTAATGGTTTTTCTATTGTCGTCAAAAAATATTATAGTAATTTTTATCGGGCTTTTGGTGTGTTACCAACTTTTTTATACGAAAATATCAAAAAAAATGCGACTCAAAAACCTTATTTTGTTGCTGTTAATACTTTTTTCACTTCCATTTATAGGAAAAATAAAAGAGCGGTTTAAGGAAGAATACGAAACCATAATGACTGATAGTAGCGTTAACGATGTTATTAGCAAAGGCTCAGAAAAAGTTTACAATGTAAGTATTAAGCAGGCTTGGACAAATGCCTCTTTCAAACCCAACGATTATTTTCCTGGAACTGCTTTTAGAGTATATCAATTTAGAATTTTTATCGAATTACTTCAGGAAGAAGCTGTTTTTTGGACTGGATTTGGTCTCGACGCATCGTATTCTAAAATTGCCGAAAAAGGAGTTCATTATAATCTTTTCCTAGGTAATGAAACCCAAGAAGGATACCAAACTAAAAATTTCCACAACCAATACATTCAAATATTTGCAGAACTAGGAATATTTGGATTGTTACTATTGTTAACAATGTTATTTGTATCACTTAGAAGCGCATTGAAATCAAAGAATTATCCTAATATTGCCTTTTCGGTTTTAATAATCGCACTTTTTTTTACAGAATCATTTCTTTGGAGACAAAGAGGGATCACATTTTTTATACTAATGTATTGTGTTTTTAACTCTAATTTTAAATCTGAAAAAACAATCTCTCTTTAGTATAATATTATATTAATATTAACGTTAGTAATACAATATTTACACAAATATCGAAACACAAGTCAATATGAAAAGAATTTTAATTACTGGAGCCGCTGGTTTTTTAGGCTCCCATTTGTGTGATCGTTTTATAAAAGAAGGCTACCAAGTTATCGGAATGGACAACCTCATAACCGGGGATTTAAGAAACATAGAGCATTTGTTTAAACTCGAACATTTTGAGTTTTACCATCACGATATTACAAAATTTGTTAACGTTCCAGGAAAGTTAGATTATATTTTGCATTTTGCTTCTCCTGCGAGCCCAATTGATTATTTAAAAATCCCAATTCAAACTTTAAAAGTAGGTTCTCTTGGAACTCATAATCTTTTAGGGTTGGCTCGTGTTAAAAATGCGAGAATCCTTATCGCATCCACTTCTGAAGTTTATGGAGATCCGTTGGTTCATCCTCAAACTGAAGAATATTACGGGAATGTTAATACAATAGGCCCGCGAGGAGTATATGATGAAGCCAAACGATTCCAAGAATCCATTACAATGGCATACCATACATTTCATGGTGTAGAAACTAGAATTGTTAGAATATTCAATACCTACGGACCAAGAATGCGACTGAACGACGGAAGGGTAATTCCTGCTTTTATTGGACAAGCTCTTCGAGGGGAAGATTTAACTATTTTTGGAGACGGAATGCAAACCCGTTCTTTTTGTTATGTTGACGATCAAGTAGAAGGAATTTTCAGATTACTTCATTCAGATTATGTATATCCCGTAAACATTGGAAATCCTGATGAAATTACAATTAAAGATTTTGCAGATGAAATTATAAAATTAACTGGAACCAATCAAAGAGTTGTTTATCATCCTCTACCTATTAACGATCCCCTACAACGCCAACCAGACATTACAAAAGCAAGAACATTGCTGGGTTGGGAAGCAAAAATATCTAGAGAAATTGGTATGAAAATCACCTACGATTATTTCAAATCACTTTCAAAAGAGGAGTTATTAAAAGAAGAACACAAGGATTTTTCTGGATATATTAGATAATATGACCTTAGCTCAATCAGGAAGATATTCTAAATACATTCGACCAATAAGCATTGTTTTTGACTTGTTGGTAGTCTCTATTTTAGGGTTCTATTTTTTTAAAGGGCTTAATTTAATTTACAGCACCTATATTGGGTATTTATTGATTTCATGGACAACGATTGCCTTTCTTATTAAATTTTATGATGTCTTTAGATTTACAACACCTGTAGAAATTTTCACTAAAATTGTTAAGCAAGGGGCTTTGTTTTCCCTTTTAATAATTGCTTATTATCCTTTTTCTAAAGAAGTAATTTTTAGCGGAAGTGCATTACTAATGTACATGCTTTCGTGTATATTATTAATAACAGTTTCAAAATTTCTGTTATTTTATTACTTAAAAAAATATCGAATTATTACTGGGAGTAACTATAGAAACGTTGTAATTATTGGATACACAGACGAATCGATTCGTTTGAAACAGCTTTTCGAATTAAGGAGTGATTATGGCTATCGTTTTTTGGGTTACTTTTCAAATAAAAAAAAGAATGAAGAAATTGTCGGAAATCTGGAACATTTAAAAACGTTTGTAGTTGAAAATCAAGTAGATGAAATTTTCTGCTCTTTAGACGAAATGAAAAACGAACAACTAGCAGATATTGTTGATTTTTCGGATGCATATAATATTGTAATTAAATTTATTCCTGGAACCAAAGAGATTTTTTCTAAAAAATTAAAAATTAATTATTACGAAATGTTTCCAGTATTGTCAATGCAAAAAACGATATTGCACGATCCAACAATAAAAGTAATAAAAAGAATTTTTGATATAATCTTTGCATTAATTGTAATTATTTTTCTATTGTCTTGGGCTGTTCCGCTTTTGGCTTTACTCATAAAATTAGAGTCAAAAGGACCTGTGTTTTTCAAACAAGGCCGACCTGGTTTAGATGAAGAAGAGTTTTTTTGTCATAAATTCCGTTCAATGAAAGTAAACGGTACTACTGAAAAAGAAGCTTCCAAAAATGATCCTCGCGTAACTAAAATAGGAAAATTCATGAGGAAAACAAGCATGGATGAACTACCACAATTTATAAATGTTTTGTTTGGCGAAATGTCTGTAGTTGGACCAAGACCCCACCTTTGGTCTCAAAACAAATCCTATGGGAACAAAATTAAAAAATACATGGTTCGTCATTATGTAAAGCCAGGAATTACAGGATTGGCTCAAGTAAAAGGCTATAGAGGCGAAATTGAATCCGATGAAGACATGATTAACAGAATAAAACTAGATGTTTTTTATATCGACAACTGGTCGTTAATTTTAGATTTAAAAATCATTGTTCAAACCGTTTTGAACATCTTAAAAGGAGAAAAAAAGGCATATTAATTTAGAATGACTTTTTAAAAACATGTGGCATACCCTTTTAATGTAAAATCCCTGAAAATTTTTAGGTTTTAATGCTCATTTAAATGCAAAAGAAATTATTTTTGCACTTCACAACAACACACAACACAATGACAATTTTATTATTAGGTTCAGGAGGAAGAGAACACGCTTTTGCATGGAAAATGCTTCAAAGTCCCCTTTGTACTCAACTTTTTGTTGCACCAGGAAATGCTGGAACAGGAAGTATTGCTACAAATGTGAATCTAAAAATTACTGATTTCGACGCGATAAAAGCATTCGCTTTGAGCGAAAAAGTAGAAATGGTAGTCGTTGGTCCAGAAGATCCTTTGGTTAAAGGAATTTTTGATTTTTTCCAAAATGACACCGATTTAAAACATATTCCTGTTATTGGACCGTCAAAAAGAGGCGCTCAATTAGAAGGAAGTAAGGAATTTGCCAAAGAGTTTTTGGTAAAACACAACATTCCAACCGCCGCTTATGATAGTTTTACAAAAGAAACGGTTGACGCTGGATGTGACTTTTTAGATACA
>JBIPNF010000176.1:0-5270 GCA_044373885.1 Flavobacterium sp.
GGTTACTTCTACTCTACCATCGATATTTCTCGTCATAAAATCAGCAGAAGAAATATAAACTTCGGGATCATTTTCATTTCCAAAAATGTAAACACGAGAATGTTCCAAATAATTATCTACTATACTAATCGCTTCAATATTATCACTCATGCCCTTAACGCCAGGAATTAAAGAGCAAATTCCTCTAATTTGAAGTTGGATTTTCACGCCTGAATTACTTGCATCGTATAATTTATCAATGAGTTGAATATCGGTTAAGCTATTCAATTTAAGTTTCATAAATGCTACTTTTCCTTCTTCGGCATTTGTAATTTCCCTATCTATTAATTTATTGAATTTTGAACGCATGTAATGTGGGGAAACGATTAGATGCTTGTATCGATGGACTCTATAATTAACGTCGAAAAAATCAAATATTTTAGAAACATCTTTTAATATTTGCTGATGGCTAGTGAAAAGTGTAACATCAGTGTACACTTTTGCTGTTGATTCGTTAAAATTTCCTGTAGAAATAATTCCATAACGAACTAATTTTCCGCTTTGAATTCTCTCAACAAGACAAATTTTACTGTGAACCTTCAACCCTTTAATTCCAAAAATAAGTTCAATTCCTTCTGTTTGCATTTGCTCAGCATAAGAAATATTACTTGCTTCATCAAATCGCGCTTGAAGTTCGATTTGCACCGTTACTTTCTTGCCATTTTTAGCAGCATTAATGAGCGAACTAATTACTTGAGAATTTTTTGCTAATCGGTATAATGTGATTTTAATTGTAGTCACATTTGGATCAAGAGCCGCCTCTCTTAGGAATTTTATGATATATGAAAAAGATTGATATGGTGCATTTACGAGGTAATCTTTCTTGGCAATTTTATTCAATATACTTCCGTCAAGACTAAGACCATCAACTGGCAAGGGAATTTTTGGAGAATATAATAAATCAAATCTTCCAAGGTTTGGAAAATCCATATAATCTCGTCGGTTATGGTATCTTCCTCCAGGAATAATACTATCGGAAGAATCAATACCCATATTGGTAAGGAAAAATTTTAAAGTGTCTTTTCCAATAGATTGATCGTAAATAAATCGAACGGGCTCCCCTATTCTTCGGTCTTTTACACTTGTGGCAATTTTTTCTAACATGCTCTTGCTCATATCGCTATCGATGTCTAATTGGGCATCTCTCGTGATTTTTATCATATGAGCCGAAACGCTTTTGTAATCAAAAATATTGAACAAACTTGAAAGATTATGACGAATTACGTCGTCTAATAATATCACATATTGCTTTTCATCAATTGATGGAAGTACAACAAAACGATTAATAGATTTAGGAATCTCAATTACGGCATATCGAACTTCTGATTTAGAGTTTTCAAAACCTAAAATTTTAGATTCTGGGTCTTCTTTCATAACTAATTTTACTGCCAAATAACCTAAAGTATCTTTTAGAATTGGAAATTCAGCTAAATCATTTAAGATAATTGTAACTAATGCCGGACTTACTTTTTGAATAAAAAAATCTTTAATAAAATTTTCTTGCTCACTTGAAATCTGATTTTCATTGATAATGAAAATATTTTCATCCTGAAGTTTGCTCTCAATAATATTTAATATTCGTAAACTTTCTGACTGTTGTTGAATTACAATCTCGGTAATATCTTTCACCAACTGGTGTGCACTGATACCGCCCAATACCTTTTCACCTGAAACGCCAGACAAACTTAATCTGCGGATTGCAGCATAGCGCACGCGAAAAAATTCATCTAAATTGTTAGAAAAAATACCTAAAAATCGTAACCTATCTAATAATGGGACGTTTTCATCTGCAGCTTCTTGTAAAACTCTAGCATTGAAGGCAAGCCAACTTTTTTCTCTATCAATATATTTATATTCAATATCTCTAATCATAATTTTAAATCTCTTGGGAAAAGTGTTTTTACAGTTGTTCCATTGCTTAATACTTTCCAACTCTCGCAATCAAAATTAATCGATACAAATCCAGAAGTTGGAACGTTACCAATTAAAATACCGCCAAATTTATTAACAAAATTTGTTATAGCAGCATTATGTCCAAAAAGAATAACATTTTCATAATCATTAGTAGAAGATTTAATTGTTTGTTCTAACTGATTTTCATCAAAAGTGTATAAATCTTCCATAAAAATTATACTTTCGAAGGGAAACATCCAATTTTGAGCGAAAATTGTTGCGGTTTCAATTGCCCTTTTTGCATTACTACTCAAAATAACAAATTTATTGGGTAAATATTTAAGAGTATTTGAAGATATCAAATGCGCATCTTTCATACCAACATTTGAAACACGACGGTCTTTATCATTCACTGGTCCATCCCAACTGGATTTTGCGTGTCTAATTAATATTAAATTTTTCATAGGAACGTCGTTTTTAAAATCGAATTACAATTTACAAAATTATAACGATACCAAACTATTATTTGTAAGATTTATGCTTAAAATATAGAATTATTAAATATTAACAGTCTTATACTAATACCATTAAAAATAAATTTCAAATTCGATTCATTTCCTTATAAATTTCTTGCAATTAGTCGATTAATTTTTCCCTTAGTTGATTAAAATTAACATGTAAATTATCACAAATAATTTCTTTTGAAACAACATTTAGCTCCAGCAATATTGTCTTTTAAAATACCCACCCCATTTTAACGAGTATTTCAGTAGTTAAAAGCAGTTTTAGTTCGAAAAATTTTAAACGTAACTAATTTAGCATCAATAATTTATTAACATATCATTATACTTAATTTAATACTAAAAAAGAGGTTAATATTGATGTTTAAATCCTTTGGAATACCAATTTTAGTTTTTGAAAAACACAATTTTTAAATTTATATTTATGAAAAATCGTACTCTAAAAATTCCTAATTTATACCACAAAAAACTGTTTTTATTTTTACTTTTTTTATCTAATTCAAATGGATTTTTTGCACAAACTAAAACTATTTCAACAGGTTCTATAATTATCAATATGGGAATTGTACCGCAAACTTATGGTAACGCACTAAAACCTTATGGATTGGTTTATAATTTTTTGACAGTTCAAAAAGTCCCCGTTATATGGTCAATAAATCCAACCAAAATAAAAGATGGCGTAGATTTTACTGTTGATGGAATTGATTTTAGGGGCGGGCCATTTATAATCGAAAAACAATTCGCAAGTGTTCCAAGCGTTCAGACTATCATCGCATCGTTTGTAGCTCAAGGAGTTGTTGTGCATACAACGTTGTCCGAAGTTATAGTTCCTGTATATCAAGAGATGAATGAAAATCCGAATTGGGTAATGGATACTGACAATGGGGCAATTGCTGCAGCTTATATTAATAATGCTGGAATTCCTGCATCGGCATATAGAATGTCATTACCAACAACTCTTAGTTATTGTGATGATTTATTCATTTTACCCCACGCTGACCCAACTTGGGTGACTCATGGAAAATTATTCCAATGGAATAATTCATTTGCAAATGGAGGAAATCAAGGTTGGATTTGGGAAGCTTGCCATTCTGTTAGCGTATCTGAGGGACTTTCAAATCCAAGTAATCCCAGCGAAAAACTAAATTTTTTATCCAATGATCCAATCCCAAGTTTGATTATTTATAATTCACATTCATCAAGTAGTAGACTCCCATTTTTATATTCAAATCCACAAAGTCCCTACATGCAGTTTATGGGTATTATAGATGGCGCTACAAAAAATGGCTCTGAAAAAGTATATTTACCAAGTAGACTCGGAGGCTGGAGACCTTCTACAACTGTTTCTGTTTGGGATCCAAATCAAATAGATGTATTAAATGGTGATTCACCCGGAAAAGCGGCAATAATTGCATTTGGACATGGATTTGGCGATGTAAATCGAGGAAAAGTAATGTACGAAGCAGGGCACAGCCACGATATTAATTCTCAAGATGGAATTGCAGCACAACGCGCAATGCTAAATTTTTCATTTGATTCCCCTCAAGGGAAAAGCCCGAAAATTATCTCAATTAATTCAGTAGCGGCAATTGTTTGTGGGGCAAATTCAATAGGCCTAAGTATTACGGCAACTTCTCCAACAAATAGTCCATTATTTTATCAATGGTCATCAAGTTGCGGTGGAACTTTTTCTAATGCAACAAGTACGAATACTAATTTTATAATACCAGCAAGTGCTATTCAAGTTAATTGTATCGTTTCCGTTGTGGTTACAGATGCTTGTGGAAGAAGAGCTTTCAAATCGTATCCTATTACGATTGAACCAAATATACCACCGGTAATTACTGCTACTCAAACCAATGTATTATGTAATGGAGGAGCAACAGGAAGTATTAATATATCGGTTTCAGGATTAGCACCTTATACTTTTATATGGACTGGAAACGGCGTTAATCCAACAAGTGAAGACCAAATAAATTTAACTGCTGGAACTTATACTGTAAAAGTAACTACAAAAAATGGTTGTTCGGCAACATCAACTTACACAATATCGCAACCGATTAATCCATTGTCACTTTCGGCAACACAAACACCAATTCCATGTTTTGGAAGTCAAACAGGAGCAATAAATTTAGTAGTATCTGGAGGAAATCCAACTTACACGTATTCATGGAATGGAAATGGAGTTGTGATTCCTTTAAAAGATCAAACCAATATTGGAGCTGGTGATTATAGTGTTTTGGTAACAGATATTAACGGCTGTCAGCAATCACTTTCTACTTCTTTAACAAATGGAGATGGAATAAGTCCAATGGTTTCGGTGCCTTTAAATGAATCATTTCAAGGGTGTCTTTCAGCTATTTCAATGCCATATTCTACAAATGAAACACCTATTTCACTCGTAACATTCAACCAACTTGGGGGTACTTTCATCGATACATCAACAATTTCAAACATTACTTATCAGGATACAAGTACCGGAATTTGCCCAATTATTATAACACGGACTTTCAGAGTTACTGATGTTTGTGGAAATAAGGGAAGTGCCTTTCAAACTATTAGCAGTTTAGATACAACAAAACCAACAGCTTCCAATCCAGCAGCTATTTCAATTTCGGGTTGTAATGGTTCGTTTGAAAATCCAAATATTTCAGTAGTTACTGATGCATCTGATAATTGTTCGGTTCCTGTAGTTTCATTTGTAAATGATAGTGCTCCGACCGTTTCTGGTTGTACAGAAACTACAATTCGAACGTATAAAGTGACCGATGCCTGTGGGAATTTCATCAATGTAGCACAAAATTTAATTCGGACAAT
>JBIPNF010000177.1:0-5257 GCA_044373885.1 Flavobacterium sp.
CAATTTGAATTGTTTGTGTTGGTACCATTGAAAACCAATATATAAGACCATTAAACTTGCAACAATACCAATGTATTCCGTAAATAGAAACCAATGTTCCAATTGACTTCCAGTAGTTGTATTTGCAACTTTTGAAAGTATCTCAAACGGATACCAAGCAGGAGTAAGATTAAAAGGAGATAAAAAAGACATCAGTAACAACCCAAAAAATCCAATTAATATCGACCAGATAAAACTCGAAAGCAATACTGATATGAAATATTGAATAGAAGTTAACAATATCGCTGCAATAAACAGTCGAATTGTTATGAGAAATAAGAGTGAAAACGGTATTTCAACTAGTGAAATTTTTGGTATAGGAATAATAAACGTCAAAATCCAAGCTGCCAATACACTAAAAATAACAAATGAGATGATAGAAATTAGATTTGCTATCAATATCGTACAGAACTTTGAGAAATAAATAGAGAATTTATACGTTGGTTGTGTTTCCATTAATTGCCAACCACCATTTTTATGGTCTATTTGCGTAATCCTACTAACGGTAATGATAATGAATAATGGAAAAAAGAAATAAGCAAAGGGTTGAATGCTTCCTTCCATAAATTGCATATAATGATTGTAAGGAATTCCTGTTTTTACTTCATCGGTGCTTTGTACAATAGCCACAATATAAAATAATAAAGGCGACAGAAAAGCTAATACAACTCCTGTCCAATAAAATCCAGTGCCGCTTTTTTTGATATTTTCAGCTTTAATTGCTGTTATGAAATTAGATAATTTATTTTTCATCGTTATTTTTTTCGTCAGTTATTGTCATGAACCATTCTTCCAATCCGTCAAGTATTTTTACTTCATATATAGAAGCGTTTTTTGCAATTAGGTTTTTAATAAATTCGGGGATTAACATTTTATCTCCAATTTCTAGCGTGATTTGATTTTTAGAAATTTGATTGACATTTTTAAAGTTTTGTTCCAATTCACTCAACCATTTATCGGCATCGTCAAGTGTTATTTGCACTTTACAAAAGCTTGCTTTTTTAGAAAGTTCCTGAATAGTTCCTTCAAAACGGAGTTTCCCTTTGTTAATGATACCTACATGAGTACACATCTTTTCAATTTCACTCAACAAGTGACTTGAAACAAATATGGTTACGCCTCTTTCTTTGTTAATTTTAACGAGTAATTTACGAATATCAATAATTCCATTAGGATCTAATCCGTTTACAGGTTCGTCTAGCATAAGTAATTCTGGTTCAGACAACAACGCCATAGCAATCGCTAAACGTTGTTTCATTCCAAGTGAGTACTGTTTGGCTTTTCGATTACCGTCTTTTTGTAAGTTTACTAATTCTAAAGTTTCTAGAATTTTGTCTTCAGAAATATTGCGGAGTTTGGCAATATATCTCAAGTTGTCTAAACCACTTAAATGCAGATACAAAGCAGGCGATTCAACTAAAGAGCCTATTTTGCAAAACACCAATGGCAATTGTTCTTTTAGAGGTTGATTGAACAATTTAATAGCATCACCTTGTTCAGGAATAATACCTGTTAGTAATCGCATGGTGGTTGATTTCCCAGCGCCATTCGGGCCAAGAAAACCATAAATAGAACCTTTAGGCACATTTATAGAAATGTTTTCCAATACTTTTTTGTGTTTAGAATATTGAAAATTTAATCCCTCTGTCTGAATAATGTATTCTTTCATTTTTTTATTTTATAATTTTTTTATGTTGTAATATAAATCTTGGTTTTCCAGTTCCATTTTTTCTTCCACTGCCGATGCAATATGATCGGTTAGTTCTGATCGAACATCCACAAAAATAACATCCGCTTTTTGCAGATATTGGTCTATGAATCGGACTTCTTGGTTAGATAGTTTCATATTACACTTTAGCTAATTTTCTTTCAAATTGAAAATGATTGAATAAAAAATAAATTGAATAAATTGAATAAACTACACACCAAATATGAATAAAAACCGAAAAAAATAATCGCCTCATTATAAACTTTTGATTCAACGCAAAAATAAAATCTGAATTGAATTCTGAACTAAATAATTGTATTGCCAACATGAGAACCGAACCCGCACAATGAACATTATACATATAACTGAATATTGTTTTTGTTGGAGATTTGAAAACGAAATACCTCGCAATAAACAAAAATACAACTAACACAATTAGAAGTATTTCATACCCTTGAACTAATTGGTTTAAAAAAATATTTGATTTGTTTTGCATTATTGTACAAGCAATTAATAATGAAATAACGACACTTAATAACCACCAAAAGAAAAATTGCTGTTTAGATTCTTTAACCCATTTATCCATAAATAATTTTGGTCCATTTAACCAAAAAGGTGCCCAAAACAAGCTTGACGAAGGTCTCAATTGCTCTTTCCAATTTTCAAACGCATGGACAAAAGCCTCTTCAAACAATACATCATTTATTTTTATATTGTTTTCAATATCAGAAGCAATATGGTCTGTCAATTCTAATTTTATATCGTCATAAACAACACCATTTAACACTAAATTTTCGTCTATTTTTGCTATTTGTTCAGCAGATAATTTCATATTATACGATATTTAAACGCTTCTTAAATTGAATGTGTTTTATGTAACTATAAATTGCAATAGGGAAATAAGCAACAACCATTGCCTTCCATAAAATATTTGGATAAATTCCTCTAACAAAGTAAGAAGCAACGTCAAAAAACCAAAAGATTGTAGCCATTTTATAAATTCTACTAAACTCATAAGAATAACTTGTTTCTTGTTTATTTAGTGAAATGAAATATTGCAAACTAGATAAAAATAAAAATAAAACTGTGCTAGTAACTACCATTATATTTTTAATATTTGTTGTTTCGAAATCTTCCACGTTGAAAAAATAGAAAATCGAAAGTCCAATAAATACAAAAAGAAAAAATGAATTATAATAAATATAACGTTTCATAATTGAATTTAAAACCACAACTGAAAACCTTCTTTTATTGCTAATCCAAATACTTTCTTTCAAAACCAAACTAGACTCCCATTCTTTTAAAACTATTGGCAACGCTTCTTCAAAACCGATATTTTGATTTTTACACAAATCTTCTATTTGAGTTGCAACGTGATCTTTTATTTCAAGTTTGAAGTCTAAAAAATCTAAACCCTGATTTCCTAAAATGTCGTCTATTTTTGCTATTTGTTCGGTGGTTAATTTCATAACTAAAACTCTAATTTTGGATTCACTAAACTTTGCATGTTTCTAATAAAATCTTCCAATTCCGCCAAACGATTTACAGTTTCTTTGGTTCCTGATTCGGTGAGTTTGTAATATTTTCTAAGTCTATTATCCACTTTTTCAACCTCAACGTCAAGCAATCCTTCCGCTTCTAATTTGTGCAAAGCAGGATACAAAGCGCCTTCGGTAATTTGAAGTTCACCAAGCGTAATTGCTTTTACCTTTTGAGTAATTTCATAGCCATACATTTTGCCGTTTTCCTCCAGCAATTTCATGATGATGGTGTTTAAACTTCCTTTGTATAATTGTGAATTTTTCATTTTTTTGTGATTGTGAGACACGAAGCAATCTCATTTTAAAAGCAAATATACATAAGTTTCTTATACATAATAGTTTTAGGTATAAAATTATTAAAAAAAATTTGCACGGTTTAAAAAAGTAAAGTACGTTTGTCATTATGTAAATTTAACTTATCAAAATATGAAAAAAACAAAAAGTAAAGGCGTGGGAATTCCAAACTATTTTAAAAAAATTGGGGTAGCTTTAATTATTTTAGTGATTGTTGTAATGTTTATTCTAAAAGGATTGCATTATGATTTTGATACAATACCAAAAGGAAATATTAAAACTATTGCTATGAATTTATTCATTTTAGGATTGGCATTTATTGCTTTAGCAAAAGACAAAATTGAAGATGAAATGCATGTTTTTCTGAAATTAAAATCTTTTCATAGCGCATTTATTTTTGGTATAATATTCACTATTATTTTCCCTATTTTTGATATCGTTATCAATGATGACATCCAACAAATTCCTGCACAACAATTGGTTATTATGATGTTGTTTTCCCAAATTTCAACTTACTTTTTATTAAAACGCAGTGAAAATAAATGAAAAATACTCTAAAAGTTGAAAGAGCAAAGCTAAATTTGACGCAACAAGATTTAGCAGATAAAGTAAAAGTTTCTCGACAAACCATCAACTCAATTGAAACCGAAAGATATACGCCTTCAACTGTTCTTGCTTTAAAAATTTCTGAAGTTTTTAAAATCAGTGTTAATGAAATTTTTATTCTAGAAGAAGATGAAAAATAAGTATAAAATTAATACCACGTTGTTTTTCTATATCTAAAAAACATACGTTAGCCCGGCATTCATAAAACTTGACAATTATCATTTTCATAAACCTAATTCGTTTCCTATCTTTGCAAAAAAGAAACCAATGTCGTCATTTTATAAATTGAACATTAAGGAAGTGAAACGCGAAACCAAAGACGCCGTTTCAATACTGTTTAATGTTCCTGAAGAATTACAATCCAACTACAAATTCATTGCTGGACAATACATCAACTTGAAGTTGACGTTGGACGGGGAAGAAATTCGCCGCGCCTATTCTATCTGTTCTGCACCCGAAAGTGGCGAATTGAGAATTGCGGTAAAAGCTGTGAAAAACGGACTTTTCTCACAATTTGCAAACGCAAAATTGAAAGCGGGCGATACGCTAGAAGTTGGAAAACCAGAAGGAAATTTCACGTTTGAACCACAATCTGATCGTCAAAGAAACTATGCGGCTTTTGTGGCTGGTAGCGGAATTACGCCTGTTTTATCTGTTGCAAAAAGCGTTTTAACAGGCGAACCTAAAAGTACTTTTGTGTTGGTTTATGGAAATAAAACTCCTGAAGAAACGATTTTTCATCAGGAATTACACGATTTGCAATCACACTATGTTGGACGCTTTTTTGTACATTATTCCTATACACAAGCGAAAGTTGAAAACGAACTTTTTGGTAGAATTGAAAAATCGACGGTGAATTTTGTGTTGAATAATAAACATAAGGAATTGACCTTTGAGAAATTCTATTTGTGCGGACCTGAAGAAATGATCAATACGGTTTCGGCGGTTTTAAAAGAACATAATGTCGCTGAAAAAAATATAAAATTCGAGCTTTTTTCTAGTTCAACTTCTGAAAATAAAATCCAAGAATCGTTGGGCGGTCATTCTAAAATCACGGTTTTAGTTGACG
>JBIPNF010000178.1:0-5213 GCA_044373885.1 Flavobacterium sp.
GGTTTGTCCAATTCACGCCAATTGGTAATTCCAATATTATAACTGAAATAAATTTTATAAACCACCGTAATTGGTTCGTTTATATATGGATTTGTCTTAGAAATTTCAGCAACTAAATGCAACGATTCATCTGCCGAAACCTGAGAATCATTTGGGTCGCGTGGCTGTTCTACTGCCGCAGTAACTGTAATTTTTATGGGTGACGTTTTATAAATCTGCCCTCTAATATCAATCGACGCCTGACGTATAACTAAACTTCCTTTTTGTGTTGGCAATAAAAAATAAGAATAGGTTTTATTGAAAGAACTTTTTCCGTTAACCCACGATTGACTCACTTGCTGACTTGGTCCGGCAATGATTTTAAACCCCTCAAAATTTGGCGGTGTGAAATTATCACCATCATCATTCATAGTAAAATCGATGCGAAGTCTTTCGTTTAATCCAAGGGTTTGTTTGCTGACTTTGGCCTCAAACTGTACTTGCGCCAAGAGCCCTTGAAAACTCAATAACAATAGAATTAAATATCTTTTCATTACTTGTTTAATCGTTTATTTGTTTAATTATTGATGTTTAATCGTTGCAATATTTATTTGTTAAGCGGTAATTTCGATTCAACAAATCAACGAATAAACACATTTACCAGAATTTACCAATCTTTCTCTGTTTGTATTGGTTTGCCTTTTACTTTTTTGGCATTCACTTTATCCTGAATTTTTTTCTCCTCATTGTTTACGGCGTCTAATAGATTTTGAACGCGCTCTTTTGGAATTCCACCCGGTTTGGGTTTTGGCTTTCCATCCTCGTTGCCTTTGTTCTCGTTTTTATCTTTCTTGTCACCGTCTTTTTTGTCGTCCTTTTTCTTATCGTCTTTTTTCTCGTCCTTCTTTTTGTCGTCCTTTTTATCTTTTTTATCGTCTTTCTTTTTATCGTCTTTTTTGTCTTTCTTATCTTTTTTATCGTCCTTTTTTGGTGGATTGTCTTTGAGCATTTTTTTAGCTAAAGCAAAATTATACCTCGTTTCTTCATCATTTGGATTGTTTCTCAAGGCATTTTTATAGGCTTCAACAGCAGCAGAATAATTTTTTTCTGCCATATAAATATTTCCAGAATTGTGAAAAGCTTTCTGTTTCTCAGGTCGTTCTGTAGCTATTTTAATGGCTTTTTCGTATGAAAACAGTGCTTCTGAATTGTGTTTTTGTCTGTAAATGGAATTTCCTAAATTATAGGATGAAATGGCTTTCTTCGGATTATTAGATTCTGAAATTCGGTATTCAGCTTCAGCTTCAGCATATTTTTTATCCGCAAATTCTTGATTCGCTTTTGGCAAATTCATATCCTTCTCCTGAGCGAAAATCACAAAAGACAGCAACAGAAAACTATATATAATTAAATTCTTCATTATGCTTTTTCATTAAATAAATTCAACTTTTTCAACCATTTCGTTTTTCTCTCCAAGAAGAAAGCATCCAATAACAACAAGAAAAATGCAATCCCTAGAAACCACTGAAACTGCGAATTATAATCGGTAAATTGTTGTGCTTCAAATTCTGTTTTTTCAATATTATCCAAAGCATTTTTTACATATTCTAAAACTTCTTTGGTATTATTTCCATTGATATAACCACCTTTCGTGTTTTTAGAAATTAACTTCAAGCTTTCTTCATTTAGCTTTGTAACGACAACTGCATTGTTTTGATCGCGTTTAAAACTCAAAACCCGACCGTTTTCTTTCAATGGAATTGGGCCGCCTTTTGGAGTCCCAAGTCCAATAGCTATGATTTTTAATCCCAATTTACTTGCTTCTTCTGCAGCATCACTTGCGCCTTCAGAATGGTCTTCTCCATCAGAAATCAAAATCAATAATTTGCTTGTTTTCTTGTCATCATCAAAATAGGTTGACGATAATTTTATGGCTTCGTCCAATGAAGTTCCTTGTGAAGAAACCATCGATGGATTCATACTTTGCAAAAACATTTTCGCCACACCATAATCGGTTGTGATGGGTAAAACCGGAAAGGCACTTCCTGCATACGCCACAATTCCAATTCTGTCGCCCACCAATTGATTGATGATTTGCGAAACGATTTGCTTGCTTTTTTCCAATCTGCTTGGGGCAACATCCTCGCAAAGCATACTTTTTGAAACGTCCACTGCAAATACAATATCAATTCCTTCTCGCTTTACCGTTTCTGACTTTGTTCCAATTTTTGGGTTGACCAATCCAATTACTAAGAAGCCAAAAGCTAAAGTTAAAACTGTGAATTTTAAAACTGATTTAAAAACTGATTTTTCAGGACTTAGTTTTTGAACCATTTCTAAATCACCAAATTCCCGTTGTTTTTTTCTTTTCCAATATTGATTGAATAGAAATAACAACACCAAAATTGGCACTATTAGTAAAAGGGATAAATAATTTTTTTCGTCTAATTCGTACATAAATAATTTTTTAATTCCATTTCGGCTTCCTTATATTTAAGTAGCTTGGGATTATATAAAACTTCTGAATAGTGTGTTTCGTAAGCCAATTTCTAGCAATAATAACAACCCAGCAAAAAGTGCAAAGGGTCGGAATTTTTCATCATAATCGTAGAATTTTAATTCTTGGATTTCTGTAGTTTCCAACTTGTTAATCTCATTATAAATAGCTTCTAATTTCTGATTGCTGTTCGCTCTAAAATATTTTCCGCCTGTGTTTTTGGCAATCGAACGCAACAAACTTTCGTCAATTTCTACTTTCATCATTCTAAACAAAAACTGTCCGTTTGGCGCAATTGCATAAGGAAAATCTGCCATTCCATTTGAACCAATTCCAATGGTATATACTTTAATTCCGTATTGTTGTGCAATATCAGAAGCTGTTTGCGGCTCAATAAATCCTGCGTTATTTACACCGTCAGTCATTAAAATCACAATTTTACTTTTGGCTTTACTGTCTTTTAATCTATTGATTGCGGTTGTCAATCCCATTCCAATTCCTGTTCCGTCTTGAAGTACATTGTCATATTTTATACTTCTAATGGCATCTAAAACAACTGCTTTATCACTCGTTACTGGCGATTTTGTATAAGCTTCAGAAGCGTAAACTACCAATCCAATTCGGTCATTTGGTCTTGCTTTCACAAAATTTTCAGCAACATCTTTCAACGCTTCCATTCGGTTTGGCTTTAAATCTTTTGCCAACATACTTCCAGAAACATCGACCGACATTACAATATCAATTCCTTTTGTGGTTTTCGTTTTGCTGCTCACATCAACCGTTCTTGGTCGTGCCATTGCAATTATTAAGGAGCTTAACGCCAATAATCTAAAGACAAATAACATCGGTTTCAATTTTGCTAAAATCGATTTTGAAGTTTTGAATCCTTTCAAAGAACTTATCTTTAAAGTTGCGGATTGTTCCTTTCTTTTCCAGATTTGCCATCCAATTACCATTGGAATCAGAAGAAAAAGCCAGAAAAATTCGGGGTTTAAAAAAGTCACTTTATTCATTGTTTTCGTCTTTTTTAAATTCAACAGAATTGATTACACGTTCCGAAATTTGTTCTGCATATTTATCGCCTTCTTCGTGGAAAATCATCACTTGTTGGTAACCTCCGTCTTCTTTGAAAATCAGTATCTCATAATAAAGTTTCACGCTTGTCTTCAAAACAGGATCTAATTTTACCATAGTTCCGAAACCTTTCAACCCTGAAACTCCCATTTTCGTTTGGAACTCTTCTTGTTTCAAAACTACATTTTGACCTCCAAAACCATCAATGGTTCCTTCCAAACCTTTTTGCAAATCATATTCTGTTTCTTGTTTTGGCTTTGCGGTCACCAAGGCGATATAGAAATTACCTTGTAAACTTCCGAAAGCAAAGGTGCTGACTTCTTTTAGCATTGCTATCACTTCTTTAGG
This sequence comes from Flavobacterium sp., assembly GCA_044373885.1. GTDB lineage: Bacteria > Bacteroidota > Bacteroidia > Flavobacteriales > Flavobacteriaceae > Flavobacterium. Next base: position 3,899 of record JBIPNF010000178.1, read on the forward strand.
AAATTGTTTAGTAGCATTAATTCGCGTCAAAACTTTAGGAGTTTCAATGTACACTTTTGGATTTCCGTATTCACTTGAAACCCATTTTCCTTCAACCAATTCTTTTGTTGGACGACCAATTAAATTGTCTTTTACATAATCGAACCCTTTAGTGACAACAAAGAAAATAAAGAGTCCTATAATCGCACCTATCACAAATCCAACGGCTGTTAAAATACGCGTTCTTTTTTGTTTTTTTAGTTTTTGCAAACGACGCATTTCGTCCCATTCATTGGTGTCTTCTTCAATTTCAATTACAATGGGTATGGATTTATCCAGGGTCAAAATGGCTTTTTCAATCTTATTTTGGTCTTCTGCAATTTCGTAATCTAATGGTTTAGATTTTGCAAATTTTACTAAATCGGCTTGTTTTAAAACGCGTTCTAAATTTTCTAAGGTTTCTGCCGAAAGCGTCATTTTCTTTTTGATAGAAGCTGCCCGAAGTGCCAAAATCAATTCCGAAGTAGTGCTTTCCATTGCAGGAATTTCAATAGCCTCTTCTATATAATTCCTCGCAATATCGGTCAATTCACTATAATATTCTTTCACGGCTCCTTTTTGCCAAAGCTCTTTTTTCTCTAATGTTTTTAATAAAATTGTAGCTCTTTCAATTGGGGATTTCAATTCTTCTACTGCTTCAACTTTCTTGTTTTGGTGTTTTTTTATTAACCAATAAATCAAAGCACCAATTCCTAAAATCAATAAAATGATAAGCACATATTTCCAGAAATAACTCAATTCATACGGCACTTCAACTATGGGTTTGATGTCGAATAATTTTTGTTTTAAAGTATCCACTTGCACATTGGAAACCTCAACCAAAAGAGAATCTGTGGCAAATGCTTTGTTGTTTATGAGTACTTTCAAGCTCGGAATTACATATTTTCCGGAGTCAAATTGGGTAACGCCATATTTTTTTATAAGCTCATATCGGTCGCCGAGTTTAATCGTATCAATAACATAGGCACGAATAACTTCCATTTTCCCAAAGTTTTTAGCCGTTGGAAAAACTACTTTCGCCAAAGTATCAACATTGGTTTTTAGGGTCAAATTGAATTGTGCTCCAATTTTGTTTTTGGTAACATCAATTTTAGTTTCCACTTGCTTTTGAGCAAATAGGGAAGCCGAAATTAGAAAGAATAGAATGTGATATTTGATTTTCATTGCTTTTATCGCGACTTAAAATAACTTAATAATTTGGTTACATAACTTTCATCAACTCTTGTGCTTACAACACCTGAACCCGATTTTCTAAAAGTTTCTGTAAAATAATCTA
>JBIPNF010000090.1:0-8987 GCA_044373885.1 Flavobacterium sp.
AGATCAAGAGTTTTACAATGATGCAGGCTGGGATATTTGCGAAGGAAATATTGAGCGATTTATGAATCAAATAGATCCTGATGGGACTTCTATAGGATTATTTAGGGTACGAGGAACTTTAACTTCAACTTCTTCAAAGTACGATCGATTTGCCCGTTCTTTTGAGAGTATTACTGGTAAAAATACGATGTATTTCCAATTGCATAGTGTATTACCCGATGCAAATAAAAACTTAAAGTTTACCATTATCTGGCTGGATAAAACTGCTGGTTCTACCTGGGCCTTTAAATATAGAAATTTAGAGGGTCTTCAGACAATTGCTTTTACAGGAACTGGAACTAATCAATGGAGAACAGAAATTTTTAATGTCATGAATGGCGTTATGGATCAAGGGGGTGAAAATGGTTCCGATTTTATGTTGGTCAATACTGATACAATTGATGATATTTTTAATGGAATTGAAATGAATATTATCGGAGTCGGTATACAACCTCAAACTATAAATTTCAACCCATTTCCATTTAAAAAGATGGGAGATGCAGACTTTAATCCAGGAGCATCACCTAGTTCTGGCTTAGCGATTACCTACACGAGTTCTAACCCTAATGTGGCTACCATTGTTAACAATATGATTCATATCGTTGGTCTAGGCTCTTCTATAATTACTGCTTCACAAGCGGGTAATAATGGCTATGAACCAGCAACATCAGTTGCACAAAATTTATCAGTTTCGGGAGTTAAAACTACCATTACTACTTCTGGAACATGGACATGTCCGGTAGGTGTAACCTCTATTCAAGTGGAAGCTTGGGGCGGTGGTGGTTCAGGCGGAACGGCTACTACTGGAGGTATAGGTGGTGGTGGTGCCGGGGGTTCTTATGTGATTAAAAATAACGTAGCCGTTGTTCCTGGTTCAAGTTATACAATAACGATTGGCTCTGGAGGAATAGCAAGTACAAATGCAAGTACAACTGGAACAGCTGCAGGATCTACAACATTCCTATCGGCAACTCCAGTGATTGCTTTAGGTGGTGTCCTAGGGAGTAACGCTTCAGAATCAGGAACACTTGGCGATGGAGGTTCAAACGGTACAAATCTAACAAATGGTGGTTCAGGAGGTATAGTAACTTTAGGAAGAGATGGAAAAGATGGTTCTACTATGGCTGGAGGAGCTGGAGGAGCTGGAGCAAATGGGGGTGCCGGTGGATTGGCAGTTTTAACGACTAATGTTAACCAGCCCGGTAATGTCGGAAATAATGGAACATCTCCGGGAGGAGGAGGCTCAGGTGCCTGGGGTTCAGCATCTGGAAGTAAAGTCGGAGGTACTGGAGGAGCAGGGCAAATTATAATTACCTACACGGTTGGAGTGCCAAACGCCCCTACTATTGGTAACGCTGCAGTATCTGGTGTAAGTGGACAAGCAACAGTATCGTTTACGGCTCCAGCATCTAACGGTGGGGCGTCAATTACATCTTATACGGCAACATCCTCTCCTGGAGGAATTACCGCAACAGTAAGTCAGGCAGGAAGTGGTTCTATAATAATGAATGGTTTAACTAATGGAACGGCTTATACCTTTACCGTAAGGGCTACAAATAGTATAGGACAAAGTGCCGAAAGTGCCGCATCAAATGCAGTAACACCAATCAACCAACCCTCAATTATTTCAAACGGCACAGGTGGAGGTTCTTGGTTAGCCACAACAGCTTGGGTTGGTGGTGTAGTACCTACACAAAATGATACTGTTGAAATTTTGGGGTCAGATAGTGTAACTTTAAACGGTACTGGGATATGCAATAACCTAACAATAACTGGTGGTTCTTTAACGATAAGTTCTGGTTCTTTAACTGTAAAAAACACCCTTGTCAATAACGGAAACATAGTAATAGAAAACAATGCCAACTTAATTCAAACATCTGAAGCCAATTCGAACTTTGGCACAGGAAGTGCGATTGTAAAAAGAGACAGTGCTTCTATTCAATTGTATGATTATACGTTGTGGAGTTCGCCAGTTACTGGGCAAGATTTACGTACCTTTTCAAATAATACTTTAGCTACTCGTTTTTACACTTATAATTCGGGTACTAATTTTTATAATGTAGTAGATTTCGCAAATACTGTAAATTTTGCTCCTGCAACAGGATATTTAATTCGTGCACCTAATGATTGGGCTGCTAATACGCCTAGAACTTTCAGTGGAGTTTTCACAGGGGTTCCAAATAATGGTACAGTACCAATAAACCTTAGCTATATTGATGATGCTCGTAGTTATAATTTAGTAGGAAATCCTTATCCGTCAACTATAGACGCACGAGCCTTTATAACTGAAAATACCGCTAATATCGAAAGTACCTTGTATTTTTGGAGAAAAACTAATGGTGCAAGTAGTTCAGCTTATGCAGCTTATAACCCAGCGGGAGGCACAGCTACTTATGCCTCTACTCCTACAGGTATTGTTCCAAATGGAACGATTCAAGTAGGTCAAGGATTTTTTGTGAAAGCTAAAAGAGCTTCAACCTTGAATTTTAAAAATGCAATGCGTTTGACTAGTACTTCAACACAATTTTTTAGAACTAATACAGAAAGAAACCGTATTTGGTTGAATTTGACCAATACTTCTGGAGTTTTCAGCCAAATGCTTGTTAGCTATATGGAAGATGCAACGCAAGGAGTGGATTCATTGGATGGTGAATATATCAATGATGCTCCAATTGCTTTAACGTCTATCATAAATGCTGAGGAATATACCATTCAGAGTCGTGCCCTTCCTTTTGCAACTTCAGATACGGTACCGTTGGGTTTCAAAACCAATGCAGCAGGAAACTATACTATTGCTATTGATCATTTTGACGGTCTGTTTACCGGGGAACAAGCTATTTATCTAAACGATAATACTAATGGTATCGGAACAGATTTGAAAGCAGGTTCTTATACTTTCAATGCACCAGCAGGAATAGACAACGCCAGATTCTCTTTGAAATACCAAAGAACATTGAACGTAGATACGCCAGAATTCAACGAAAACAATGTAAGAGTGTATATAAATAACGGCACTTTATATGTAAATTCAGGAACAAGTGTTATCAATACTATTGAAGTGTATGATATTCAAGGAAGATTAATCGCACAACAAAAATCAGTAAAATCCACTACAGCTACTATCCATAATTTGAAAGCAACCAACCAAGTATTGATTGTTAAAGTTATAGATGAGAATAGTAAAGTGGTTATTAAAAAAACAGTGAATTAAAAAAGTAAAAGCTAATAATACTATTAAAGTAATTGTTAAGAATTAATTCAAAATTTTAAAAGACTTTAATTACTTCATTAGGACTGCAGCATTTATTTGTTGCAGTCTTTTTTTTGTTTCATTTGCTATGGTTTTATTGATGGGTTTGACTTTTAATGTTTTACATAAATTTGACTCATTTTATAAATAGAAGCTTCTTGATTTAAATTACAATTGAACCAAATTAGCCTTATGAATGACACTTTTTCGCCAAGACTAATTTGGGATTTTCGTCTAATTTTACACAAAACATAACTTAAAAAATATATTATGAAAACAAAAATTACTTACTTATTATTAATCCTTCCTTTATTGATATTTGCTCAAGGGCCGTGGGAATTTAATACTGCTTCTAATACAGAGGGATGGAGTGTTTCTCAAGGATCAGCTGGTGCTGCTGGCATACTAAGTGCAACTGGAACAGCTATTGAATACACAACTATAACAGGGACTACTGGAACTTCAAGAAATCCAAAATTCGCTAATACAACAGCAAATGTAGATGCTACTGCTAACAATCAAATAGAGGTTAGTGTAAAAAATGGTTCTGCCGCAACTTATTTAAGACTAAGTGCTACAATTGGTGGTATCGTAACTATTTATAATAGTGTAATTACAGCAGCTGATGTCACTTACAAAATGTATACTTTTACTTTGACATCAACAGGTACTATAAGTGCTCTTTCTTTAGAATTTAAACTTAGTGATGGCACTACGAGCGGCAATAATTATGTTCCCTCAACTACTGTACCAAGCACTGTCGGTACTGTAATAAGTATTGATTACATTAGACCTAGAAATTTTGTTGCACCTATACAAAACACATATAATTTTGATTCATCAGCAGAAGGTTTTACTACTCTTACAAGAGCAACTGCTGTTCAAGCAACTGAATCTTTAAGAGGAACTTTAAAGGTTAATTGTAATTCTGCAAATGCTAATAATGGTAAAGTATCTTTGTCACCTATCGTTTTCCGTGTTGAAGGGACAAATAAATATGCACATATTACATTAAAAAACACCTCAACCAATACATTATTTCAATTAAATGGAAAGGTAGCTGGTTTAGGGACTGCTTTTAATCCAATTCAAACCTATACTACTTCTGATGCTAATTATAAAACCTATGATTTTGATTTAACTACTTGGGATAGCGGGTCTCAATTTCCAGAATTAAACTTTGCTGTTAAGGACACTTGGTTAGCAACAGCAACTTATGCAATAGGCAATATTGTAATTTCAGGAAATACCTATTGTAAAAACACATCTGGTGCAAACAGTGTTTCGCCTGCAGTGCCTCAAACAGATATTACAAATTGGGTAATAGTGAATGCTACTGGAGCGATAGCTGACGCAACTCCTGCTACTAATGGTGCAATTATTGGAGGTGCATTGGATATAAATCCTTTAACTAATTCTGTATATGTTGATTCAATTGTTTTTGATAATATTGTTCCTTCAGCTTTAGGTACTGCTGATTTTGGAAATGTAAACAATTCAATTTCATTATATCCAAATCCTGCAAAAGAGGTTTTGAATATAAGCTCATCTAATAAAATTACTAATATTGAAGTATATGATTTGCTAGGAAAAAAAGTAGCATCCAACAACAATGCTACAGTTGTGAATGTTGCAACTTTAGGAAAAGGAGCTTACATCGTTAAAGTGGTGCAAGAAAACGGTAGTGTAATTGCAAAACAATTTATTAAAGAATAATTTTATTTTTTATTAGGAAATAGTAATATAATTCTCAAAGAGGGCATTCTAATTTATTTACAATTAGGATGTTCTTTTTTAAAGAACTACCCACTTTTTTTCGAGTTGTATTTTTGGTTCTCGTGTCATGTGTTAATATTAAGTTTTTTTCTCTTAACTTTAACTTCAAGCTAAATCAGTATTTCCAAAAACGAAGTCCTCTAAAAATAGGAATGAAAATTGAACTACCAACAGATATTTTAAGATGAAACAAAATTGCATGCTTATTGAGCTATATTGACTCTTTATTAGGATATAATAAGATTTAATTTTGTATTTATTAAAAAAAAACCAATTATGAAGACTTTTAAAATATTGATTTTTAACACTATTTCTAAGCAAATTTAAAAAACGATTATGAAAGCTCCATATAAATACATCGCCTTACTTGGATTTGTTCTATTTTTTATTACAAAAGCACAAGCACAAAAAATAGCGGTTCCTATTACCTCTTATGGAGTTTGGGATCGTGGAGGAGGAGTTGATGATTATTCTGATCCAAAGGCCGACTTTGTTATGGGTATAGAAGTGTCAGCCACATGGGCAGAAGTACAATCTAAGGAGCCGGGCAAATTTGATTTTTCTATGTTTCAAGAGGTTTTAGACATAGCCGAGAAACACCATAAAATAGTGAAAATAAGCATTAATGTAGGGCCAAATTCTCCTTTATGGCTCTATGATAACCGAGTTCCATTGGTCAAAGTAAAAAGTCATAAACCTGAAAAGCACGCTAAAAAATTCGGCAATTACCCGTATTATTTAAATGAAAATCATAAGAAATATTATTTTGAATTGATTAAACAATTCTCGCTTTTTTTAAGAAGTCAGCCTAAAAATAAATTTGATTGTATTGCATTTGTACAAGTAAAAACAGGCGCTACTGGTGACGAAGAACCCTACAAAGGAGAGCCTATAGATGAAAAATTTGCCATTGACAAAAAAAAGGTATGGGAGGATTATCGGATAGAAGCATTCGATCAATTTAAGAAGTATTTCAATGATGTGTCTGACCGACAAATTGTTTTAACATTTAATAATGTTGATCCTATAAAACATCCTATTGCTAACAATTGGGTAATGAATACTATCGACCCTAAAATTGGATTTGGTATAAAAGGAGGAGCCTACAATAGAGGGCATCATTTAACTGGTGAACAATCATTCAAAGAGCAATGGACTCCTTACCTTATTAATCCGAAAGGGATGAAACTGTTTTCTGCATCCGAAATGGATGATTCTTGGAAAAAAGAAATATTTAACATCAATACAGAATTGGCTTTTTATTGGTCAGCACTAAGCGGAATTAATACAGGACTATCTTCTTATAATTGCACAAAAAGTGCCATTAAATATGCATTGGAGCACAAAGAAATTAGAGACATTTTTAAAATGTACAACAAATATGCACAACAGGTTTATCCAGCTTCTGCCACAACAGTCTTTTCTGTTTTTCACGAAGGTCTGAATGCTGCCGATACGATAAAATTTCCTGAGAAAAAATTCGGAAAAGCAAAAGTAAAAAACTTGGAACGCTACACCAATATTTGTAATGCCTATGCCTCAAGAGGTGCAAAAATGGATGATTTAGAATCAGCCGCTATCGGTCAAGTAGATCAAAGATATAGGCAAACAGGCTATAATGATGCCGGATGGGACATTGCAGAAGGAAATTTTGAACGTTTCTTGTATCAAATTAAACCCGACGAAACTTCTATTGGTCTTTTCAGGATTAGAGGTGAAATTGACAAAAACTCTTCTAAATATGACCGTTTTGCTCGTTCCTTCGAAAACGCAACCGGCAAAAACACCATGTTTTTTAAGTTTGATGATGAGGTGTTTGCCACTTCAAAACCGAAAAGTTTAAAATTTACCATCACTTGGTTGGATAAAAATGCAGGTTCAACTTGGGCATTACAATACAACAAAGGAAAAGCAATGAAAACGGCTCTTGAGATAAAAGGGAAGGGCGATAACCAGTGGAAAACGGTTATAGTTGAGGTTTCTGATATGCAGTTAAACCATAGTGGAAAAATGGAGTCTGATTTTGTATTGGTAAATACAGATTCAATCGATGATATTTTTAACGGCATTGAAGTAAATATTCAACGAAAATAAATTAATATACTACTATGAATCTAAAAAAAATGAAAAAAAGTTTTTATTTATTGACCTCTTCTTTCTTGTTAACATTAAGTTTTTTGCATTCGATTGAAGGAGTGGCTCAAAATAAGCGGCCAAATATTCTTGTTATTATGGGAGACGACATCTCACGAAATAGTATGGGAGTGTACGGTTCCAGATATATAAAAACGCCCAATTTTGATCGAATTGCAAATGAAGGAGCACTTTTTACCAATGCCTATGTTTGTAATCCAAAATGTTCACCATCTAGAGCTTGTTTCTTAACGGGAAGATATTCTTGGCAGTTGGAAGAAGCTGCAAACCACATTCCTGTTATACCGCCCAAATGGAAATTTTATCCTAAATTATTAGAAGAAAGCGGATATACAATAGGATATACTGGCAAAGGTTGGGGACCTGGCGTATACTACGGAGAACACAATCCAGCAGGTTGGGAATACAATGAGATATCACTTGTTCCGCCTTATAAAGGGATAAGTAAAAAAGATTATGCATCTAACTTCGATGCATTTTTAACCAAAAGAGATACTGAAAAGCCATTCTGTTTTTGGTTTGGAACCCATGAAGCGCACCGTAAATACGAGAAAGATTCTTATAAAAAGGAGAATAAAGATTTGAGTAAAGTTACGGTTCAAGCCTTTTTTCCTGACAATGAATTAGTTCGTGGTGATTTGGCTGATTATGGCGTAGAAGTGGAGTACCATGACCGTCAAATTGGTTTGGCATTGGCCGCTCTCGAAAAGCGAGGATTGCTTGACAATACCATTATTATTGCCACCTCAGATCAAGGAATGCCTTTCCCGTATGTAAAAGGACAAATTTATGATGAAGATTTTCATGAAGCTTTTGTAGTACGATGGGGCGACAAAATAATTCCGGGTAGAGTAGTGACCGATTTTATTAACTTTCCCGATGTAGCACCAACACTTTTGGAAGCAGCTGGACTAAAACCAGACAAGCAAATGACGGGAAAGAGTTTTCTAGATGCATTAGTATCTGAAAAATCAGGGCGAATCGATCCTAAGAGATCGTATTCATTAATTGGAAAAGAACGTCACGATAATGGTACTACAGATGGGGATCAAATTGCTGTTAGTTATCCAGTTAGAGCAATTAGAACCGATAAATATCTATACTCCCATAATTATAAACCGAACAGATGGCCTGTTGGAGATCCAGAATTTAACTATAACAATTGCGACGATTCGCCAACAAAAAACTATCTGACGAGTTTAAAAGAAGGGGATAAAGATTATAATTATTTTAAGTTGTCTTTTGGCAAACGCCCTGCTGATGAGCTCTTTGATTTAGAAAAAGATCCGGATTGTGTCAACAATATCGCATCTGAACCCCAATATGCGTCCTTAATTAAGGAGTTAAAGACTAAAATGGAAAAGGATTTAAGGAAACAAAAAGACCCTAGAGTACTTGGTAAAGGAGACGTTTTTGATTACTATCCACAGATTCGCGAGGAAAAAATCAAAAAACTTTACAAAGACAAGTATTATAGTATGTTTGACAAGTTTTTCGAAAAATTCGGAAAAAAAACAGTTCCAATACCTTCAGGTTTTGTTGAAAAAGATGGAGAAAATTAATTTAAATATAAAGACAAAAATGAATACAAAAAACATACTTGCTTTTGCCATCCTACTAGCTGGATTTGGGATACAGGCCCAAGAAACAAAAAACAGTTCAAAAAACACTAAAAAACCCAATATAATTTTCATTTTAGCCGATGATATGGGATACAATGAGTTGGGGAGTTATGGCGGAAAAATAATCGAAACCCCAAACATTGATA
>JBIPNF010000101.1:0-8323 GCA_044373885.1 Flavobacterium sp.
AGGGAATGAAGTTTTCCAATCATTATTGTGGGTCAAATATTTGCGCTCCTTCGAGAGGGACTTTAATGACGGGAAAACATACGGGACATGCTCATATAAGAGACAATAAACCACTTCCTTATGAAGGAAATGAGCCCATTCCAGCAGCTGAAATTACTGTTGCCGAAATTTTGAAGACTGCGGGATATACAACTGGAGCTTTTGGGAAATGGGGACTTGGTTATCCAGCTTCAGAAGGATCTCCAAACAATCAAGGTTTTGACCAGTTTTATGGTTATAATGGTCAGATTCATGCACATAATTATTTCACTTCCTATTTGCGTAAAAATGACTTAGTGGAATTAAATGCAAATATAGACACTCCCTATTCTGTTTATAGTGCAGATATTATTAAAGATAGAGCATTAGAGTTTGTTGAAGCCAATAAAAACAACCCTTTCTTCCTGTATTTTTGCCCTACTTTACCTCATAATCCTTATCACCAACCAGATGATAAAACATTAGAGTACTATGCTAAAAAAACAGGATTTCCCATAGGAGATGCTCATTCTGAAGATTTCAGCGTTCCTAAATATGCGGCATTGACGTCGAGATTAGATCAAGAAGTAGGCGAAATTGTGGCAAAATTAAAAGAACTGAATCTATTAGATGACACTTTAATAATTTTCGCAAGTGATAATGGATCGGCACTTACTAAGGAAGAAGATAGTTACCTGCGTACTGGCGGAGATTTAAGAGGAAGAAAATCCGAAGTTTATGAAGGCGGTATAAAAAGCCCCTTAATTGCTTTTTGGAAAGGAAAAATTATTCCTGGAAGCAGTAGTAATCATATCTCCGCTTTTTGGGATTTCTTGCCTACTTGTGCTGATATTGTAAAGGTGAAAACCCCAGAAAATATTGACGGAATTTCGTATTTACCTACACTATTAGGAAAAACAGACAAGCAAAAACAACACGATTATCTGTATTGGGAACGCAGCCAAAGTCAAGCCATCCGAAAAGGCGATATGAAAGCCAATTTTGTGTACGATAAGGCAACCCAAAAACAAAATATTGAAATTTACAATCTTGCCCAAGATCCTTTTGAAAAAAATAATTTGGTCGAAAAAATGCCAGAACTTAAAGCAGAATTTGTAAAACTAGCTCAAACCGCCAGGGTAGAGTCTGAAATTTTTCCTTTAGTGAAAAAAGCAAAAAAAGCAAAAGTAAAAACCCATTAACCAATGAAAATCAAATATATAGTTTTTAGCTTTTTAGCTTTTACCGTTAGTTTAAAAAGCAGCAGTCAAACAAATAATAAAACAGTAAAACCGAATATTGTTTTCATTTATTTAGACGATTTAGGATATGGAGATTTAAGCTGTTATGGAGCAACCGAAATAAAAACGCCCAACATTGATGCTTTAGCCAATGGAGGAGTTCGATTTACAAATGGATATGCCACTTCGGCAACTTGTACACCAAGCCGCTATGGTCTGCTCACCGGGGTTTATCCTTGGAGAAATAAAGATGCTAAAATACTTCCGGGTTCAGCCCCGTTATTGATTGGTAAAGAACAATTAACCATTCCTAAAATGTTAAAAGAAAAAGGATACCAAACTGCCGTTGTGGGTAAGTGGCATTTGGGATTAGGAACAGGAATTGTAGATTGGAATCAACAATTAGATGCAGGACCTAATGATGTAGGTTTCGATTATTCTTATATTATGGCCGCCACACAAGATAGAGTCCCTACTATTTATATCGATAATGGTAAAGTAGTAAATCTAGACAGCAAGGATCCTATTTCGGTAAATTATGATAAAAATTTTCCCGGTCAACCCACAGGGAAAGAAAATCCTGAGTTGCTCTCCATGAAATGGCATCATGGTCATAACAGTTCTATTGTAAATGGTATTCCTCGAATTGGTTATGTTTCTGGTGGAGCCAGTGCCAATTGGAGTGATGTTGATTTAGCAGATCATTTCTTGGCCAAAGCACAAACCTATGTAAAAAGCCATAAAGACAATCCATTTTTTTTGTATTATGCTTTAAATCAGCCACACGTTCCTCGAACTCCGAACCCTAGATTTGTTGGAAAATCAGGCATGGGACCCCGTGGGGATGTTATTTTAGAAGCGGATTATTGCGTGGGCGAAATAATAAAAACTTTAAAAGAAGAAGGGGTTTTAGACAATACTTTAATTATGTTTTCAAGCGATAATGGTCCCGTATTGAATGATGGCTATTATGATGACGCTGTTGAAAAACTGGGTAATCATAAACCAAACGGTCCTTTGCGGGGAGGAAAATACAGTCTGTTGGAAGCTGGTACAAGAGTGCCATTTTTTACCTATTGGAAAGGGCAAATTAAGCCTCTAGTTTCAGATGCTTTGGTGTGCCAAATCGATTTATTGGAATCCATTGCGAAGTTGGTCAAAGTTGATGTTAAAAGTACAGACAGTCAGGAACTTTTAGATGTTTTTACGGGTAAAAGCGCTAAAGGAAGAAAGAACTTGGTTATTGAAGCCAATACTAAAACGGCTTTTCGTCAAGGCGATTGGATGATGATTCCGCCTTATTCTGGCGATCCAATTCTGGAAGAAGTTAATATTGAAATGGGAAATGACAAAGAGTTTCAATTGTATAATTTAAAGAAGGATATAGGTCAAAAAAACAATCTTGCTAAAGCCCAACCCAAAAAATTGAAAGAATTGATGAAAAATTTCGAATTGATTCGGGGGAACAGTTATAAAAATGTTGAAAAAATTGAATTGAAATAACAATGAAAAAACAAGCTGTTTTTTTAATACTAATTACGCTTTTCATTTTTTCGAAAGCTATTAGTCAAAGCAATTTAAACAATGGCGATTGCGCTCCAATTAATCCAGAAAACTTTAATAAAGTAATTGATGGAAAACAAGTGGGTTTGTTTCTTCTAAAAAATGGAAATCTAACGGCCGCCATAACTAATTATGGCGGCCGAATTGTTAGTTTATGCGCTCCAGATAAAAACGGTCAAAAGGCCGATGTAGTTCTGGGTTTCAAAAGTATTGACGATTATTTAAAGGCAACTGGCGTGTATCATGGTGCTATCGTTGGAAGGGTAATCGGTAGAGTTGCTAAAGGAAACTTTGAATTAGATGGAAAAACGCAATCTCTTACTATAAATAGTGGTGCCAATCACCAACACGGAGGATCCAAAGGATTTCATAATCAAGTTTGGGAGGTAAAAACGGTTACAGATAGTTCCCTTGTATTGTCTTATATTTCTGTTGATGGAGAAATGGGATATCCTGGGACTCTAAAAGTAGAAGTAACGTATCAGTTGACTTCAAATAATGAATTGACCTTGAAATTATCGGCAACAACTGATAAAACAACTATTATAAATTTAACTAATCATGCTTTTTTCAACCTTTCTGGCGAAGGGAATGGATCTATTTTAGACCATATTTTAACGATTCCGTCCAATTATTTTTGCGCCGTGAATCCCGACAAAATTAAAACAGGCGAAATCCTAAAAGCTGCTGGAACTCCATTCGATTTTAGAAAAGGAAAATCCATTGGTAAAGACATCATTTTAGAAAATGCTAACGAACAAATGAAAATAGCTGGCGGTTACGATCAAAGTTATGTTTTAAAGATAAAAAAGTCCAATAAAATTGTTTTAGCTGCAACGGTTTTCGATTCTAAAAGCGGTCGGAAATTAGAAGTTTTTACTACTAATCTTGGCGTACATTTTTTTAGTGCTAATTTCTTTAAAGGTACCGATATTGGGAAAATGGGGAAACCATTTCACTTTAGAGAATCGTTTGCCCTAGAAACCCAAGACTATAATACTCCAAATCAAAAATCATTTCCAACACTTATACTTAAGCCTGGTGAAAAATATGAAACGTACACCGTTTACCATTTTTTAACTGCAAAATAGTTTTTTTGTTGAATAAATGCCTATTTTGTATTCGAAAATTGAAAATATCATATAAATGATAAATACTAAATCTAGAATAACTATTTATTACTATTTTTATCTAATTAATTATGACTTGAATTAAGTAGTAAATCATAATTTAAATAAGCATTCTTATAAAAAAATATAAATTTTAAAAGCATAAAATGTCAATAAAAACACTTTGTTTTAATTTCTTTTTTTTCCTAATAGTTATAAATACAATAGCTGCTCAAAATTGTTCTATAAAAGGATTAGTTCAAGATAATCAAACCTTAGAACCTATAGAATATGCGAGCGTTGCATTACTAAATTCCGCTGACAATTCGGTGATTGCAGGTGATGTTTCCAATAAAAACGGGAATTTTACCATCCAAAATATCAAACCCGGAAATTACAAACTAAAAATATACTTTATTGGATATGAATCCCGAATATTGGAAAATATTAAAGTCCAAGACAACCAAAAAATACAACTAGAAGTTATCAAATTAAAACTTGGCAATCAAGCTTTGGATGAAGTTGTAGTCACCAACAAAAAAGCAAATTCCTCCAATAAAATCGATAAACAACAATACAAAGCCAGCCAGTTTGAAACCGCTAAAGGAGGTTCTGCTATTGATGTTATCAAGAATTTGCCTTCAGTTACTGTTAATGGTGAAGGTCAAATTAGTATGCGAGGTTCCAACGGATTTATGGTTTTAGTCAACGGCAAACCCGTTTTGACCGATGCAGCAACAATTTTAAGTCAATTGCCAGCCAATACGATTCAGAATATCGAATTGATTACGGCTCCTTCCGCAAAATACGATCCCGACGGCAAAGGCGGTATCATAAACATTGTCACCACCAAAGGCAGCTCGGATGGTTTTGCAGTTTCTGCCAATGCAATGGGAGGATTACCGAGCACGGAGGATTATGACAATTTGGAAAAACCAAAACGTTTTGGTGCGGATATCACAGCCAATTATAAAAAGGAAAAAATAGACTTTTCGGTTACGGCCAACTATCAACGGAATGATAATAACGGCTATCGCGAAGGCGATGTTTATACCAAAGATTTTGATGCAAATACAATTAGCCGTTTCCCATCCAATGGCGAAAGAAGTTTTGACAAGCACAATTATTCCATTAAAACAGCATTGCTTTATTCCGCCAATAAAAATAATGCTTTCAATTTTGGCTTTTATCTCGGCAAGAAATTCCAAGCCCGAAGAGCCGATTTGGTATACAACAACAGCACTTCCAACTTGACCACGGATTCCGTTTTGAGCCAGTTTACTTATTTCAATTCGAATGTGCAAACCAAGGAAGGTAAATTCACTTTGGCCAATTTTGATTATACGCACACCTTTGCAAATGAATCGACATTGACCACTTCTGCGCTTTATGAACACGCTAATTTATATGGAAATACCATAAACTTGAATATGGATTATCCAGCCAAGGAAACCGTTTTTCAAGAAGTGAACAATCCTTATACCAATCCAATTACCGGTTTTCGTTTAAAATTAGAGTATGCCATTGCCATCGGAGACGGAAAATTAGAAAGTGGCTACCAGTATCGAAATGATAAACAAGATGGAACTTTTGGTTATACCATCAATCCAGAACCTGTTCCGCCGGTTGACAATTCCCAATTTAGAGGAACCGCAAAAACCAACAATCACATCAATGCCACTTATATCCAATATTCGGGAAAATCAGAAAAACTGAACTATGTGGCCGGTTTGCGCTATGAATATGCCGAAAGGGAAGTGCTATTATCTACCGATGCGAATCCCCATCATTTGAATTTTAGCAATCTTTTTCCGTCGGCTAATTTGTTGTACACTTTCAATGATGCTTGGAATGCAAAAGTAGGTTACAGCAAAAGAGTACAACGCAACAATAATTCCGAATTGAATCCGATACCCGAAAGAGAACACTCCGAAACATTAGAGCAAGGAGATCCTGATTTGTTGCCACAATTCGTCGATTTGGCTGAACTAGGGATAAACCATATCTTTAAAAAAGGAACGTTTTTTACCACTTTGTATTATCAAAACATCAAAAACCCGATTCAAAGAGTCAACAGTGTCTACAACGATACTATTTTGAACAGAGTGTACACCAATGCTGAAAGAGCGAGGCTTTATGGCTTGGAAATGGGAACGAATCTAAAGCCAAAGAAATGGATGTCTTTGTACTTTGGAGCCAACATTTACAATTACAAAATCAATGGAGACTTGGATGTTTTGGGCGAAACCTCCACCGTCAATAATTCGGATTGGGTGTATTCCCTGAATGCCAATGGTACTTTCAATTTAGACAAAAACTGGAGCCTTACGGCCAATGTGAATTACACATCAGCAAAACCAACAGCACAAGGAGAAGATTCTAGATTTTTGGTTCCGAATATGTCGATAAAGAAAACCATTTTGGACGGAAAAGGCAGCTTGGGATTGCAATGGCAAAACATCAACTTTGGCAATATGGATTCAAATCAGCAAAGGATTACCACTTACGGTAGCGATTTTTACACCACGACAAATTACATTTATGAAACGAATGTTTTGTTGCTGAATTTTAGCTATAATTTCAATAAATTGAGCAGTAAAAACAAACTGCCTACGAGTGAATTTGGTGAAAAAGAGTTTTAGTTTTGTGATAAAATTTGCGTTTCCTAAAGATAGGAGAATCCTTAGAACAAATTAAACGAGTTATTTAAATAAAAAGCCAATGATAAACGTCTCTTTAAAAGTTTATATTTCCACAATTCTTCTCTTTGGAGGGATGAAATCTTATACACAAATAAGCCAATCTTCGGAAAATAAAACTGTAAACAAACCGGCCGATACTACAAAATCTTGTTGTACTACCGCTATTCCCAATCGTTATAAATCCAATTCAAATCCCATATCTCCCGAAGGCATGGTTTGGATTCCCGGAGGAACCTTTAGTATGGGGGGCGACAATAATCAAGCGCGCCAGGATGAATTTCCGAAACATTCTGTTGAACTGAATGGTTTTTTTATGGATGCTACAGAAGTAACCAATTCACAATTCACAAAATTTGTAGCCGCTACTGGTTATGTCACCACGGCTGAAAAAGATATTGATTGGGAGGAAATAAAAAAGCAAATGCCCGCAGACACCCCTAAACCAGATGCGCAAACTTTGAAAGCGGCTTCGTTGGTATTTGTGCCAACGATGGGCGAAGTTAATTTACAAGATTACAGTCAATGGTGGAATTGGTCGCGTGGCGCCAACTGGAAACATCCAAGAGGAATTGGCAGTGACATTGTCGGTAAAGAAAACCTTCCCGTTGTTCATATCAGTTGGGACGATGCAAATGCATATTGTAAATGGGCAGGAAAAAGATTGCCCACAGAAGCAGAATGGGAATACGCGGCAAGAGGCGGTTTAGAAAAAAATGTTTACGCTTGGGGAAATCAAAAAGTAGACGAAGGGAAAATTCATTGCAATTATTTCCAAGGAAGTTTTCCCTATAAAAATGATGGTTTCGATAATTTTACCGGGGCAGCTCCCATAAAATCATTTGAGCCCAATGGATACGGATTATATGATATGGCTGGAAATGTTTGGGAATGGTGTTCTGATTTATATCTCAATTCCTATTATGATGAATTTGAGAATCTAAAACTGGCGAAGAATCCTCAAGGACCTACAAAAAGTTTCGATCCAGACGAGCCTTCTGTTCCCAAAAGAGCAATGCGTGGCGGTTCTTTTTTATGCAATGAATCGTATTGCAGCGGTTATAGAGTTTCGGCAAGAATGAAAAGTTCCGCCGACTCTTCAATGGAACATTTGGGATTTAGATGCGTAGCAGACAAAAAGTAACAAATCATCAATCAAACTTCATTGTTGTGAGGTCAAAAGCGAAATGTCTTGTCCTGAAATAGGTTTACACAAAAGTGTAAAAATATGGAAAGATATTCAAGAGAATGCAATTCCGCGCTAGCCCTTATCTGTATGGTGACATATCTGAGTGGTCGGGGATTTCAAACAAAAAGTATCAAAAAAGTAGCGTATCCATATTTCTTTTTATCAAAAAAAAGAATTTAACCCGTTATTGAAACTTAAGTTTTTTTTAAATCGAATTTACTAAACTATACAATTTTAACAAACCACCACTAATATTTCTACAAATGCGAATAACCTTTATAATAATTTGCAGTTTATTGTTTTTTAAATCTAATTCACAAACTAACGATAATAAAAAATTAATAGAGAATTGTTTAGAGAATTATTTTCATTATGACAGAGAAAACATACACGTTCAATTCAATAAAAACAAGTACGTGAATACTGAGGATATTGCTTTCAAAGGATATATTACCAGCAAAAACAGTACCCTATTAGCCGAAAACACGACTAATATCCAATTAG
>JBIPNF010000179.1:0-5173 GCA_044373885.1 Flavobacterium sp.
TACCCTAATTCTGCTAATGTTGCAGCAGCTGATCCTCCAGCTAATCCGGTTCCAACAACAATAATATCTAAATTACGTTTGTTTGCAGGATTTACTAAATTAATATGATCTTTATAATTTGTCCATTTGTCCGAAATTGAACCTTCTGGGATTTTTGAATCTAATGCCATTATAAATTGAATTAAATTTGATTAAAATGATGAAATAATGCAATAAAGATGAATCCAAAAGGAACAACGATTGCAAACGTATAACCTAATTTATGAAGTGTTCTGGAATATTTATTGTTAAAACCTACCGATTGAAACGATGAATTGAAACCATGCCACAAGTGTAATGACAATAATAAAAATGCTACAGAATACAATCCGGTGCGAATAGGACTTTCAAATTTGTGATTCAATTCATGGTAATACCTTGTTGCATCTAAAGCGTTTGCATCTACATATTTATAAACGATTTCTTGAACCCAAAAGTCGTAAAAATGCAATCCGATGAATGCTAATACTACTAATCCAGAAACAATCATATTTCTTGAAGCCCAAGAAGCGTTTGCAGCTCCATTGTATTTTGCATAAGCAATTGGTCTTGAACTACGATTTTTTAATTCTAAAACCATTCCCATTACAAAATGAAATACAACTCCAGCTACCAAAATAGGTTGCATTACAAATTGAATTATTGGGTTGTAACCCATAAAATGAGACATCGTGTTGAAAGTATCAGCACTAAAAACAGAAGTCAAATTAATAAAAAAGTGAAGCGATAAAAAGGTAATCAAAAAAAGTCCCGAAAGTGCCATTGCAACTTTCTTTGCAATTGAGGACTTTAATACAGTAGAATTGGCCATGATAAAAACAATTTTTATATAATAATTGACAAAAATAATCATAAATGAAACATACTACAACCTTTTCGTAGTTATTTATAATGATTTTAAAGTGTTTTGGACAATTGCTTAATTATTATTGAAAGTTTTTATAATTATTCAATGAATTAATGAAATATCAACAAAAAATAAAATTTCATTTTATGCAATTAGTACGTTTTTGTAACATCCTCATCGATTACAATAATGAAAGTCGCTTTGTTGTAATTCTCTACTTCAAATTTTGAAATGTCTTTTTGAGAAACGGTTGCAATAGTAATTATTTTCAAATTTGGATTTTGTTGTTTCAAATACCAATAAATACCTTCAAAATTATCGCTGTGATACGAACCGTTATAATGAATGAAAAGAGCGTTTTCAGTTCGGTTTTTATTTATGAAATAGGCCATCGTTGCGTCTTTAACAGCTTGGGCTTTCGGAAGATTTTCACCTCCGTGACCACCCATTTCCTGAACCATTTTTAAATATCCAGGCAATGTTGGGTCATATAAAATGGGTAAGGGTGCAATCCAAGATTTCTCTTCATCTGCTAGTTTCTCCAACGCTTCAAGTCCTTTTTTAAAAACCAAACTTGCAAATCTTCTTGGGATATTTGTGGCAACAAAGCCAAGGTTTTTTTCCTTTGCAAAATCAACTAAAGGCTTGTAATCTGTTTTGTAATTGGGCCAAAGTCGCGCAGTACTGTCTAACTTATTTTGGTTTATTTCACCTTTTAAATACTGATTTACTTGTTTTTGATTATCGGCTTCCAGCATTTCTGCTCCTAAAACCAATCCTTTTTTTTCAAATAAATCTTTAGTAATTTCTAATTCAAGCCAATGAGCAACTGAATTATCATGAAACTCTCCAAACAAAAGTACATCTGATTTTTGGGAAGTGTTTATTAGTTTTTTGTAACTTACTTTCTTTCCGCTCTGATTGAAAATTTGATACGATTGTTTGTTTTGTGATGCAACAATGCCAAAAAAACCAATGGAAAAAATTAAAAATACTGTTTTCATTAAAGAACATTTGTTAAATTAAAACTTCTGCTAAAATAGCTAAAAAAAGGCTCGTTTGAAAGTAAAATTATTAAATTCATAGTAGAACTTAATGTTTGATTTAAATATCGTAAAAATCACACAATTTCATTTTTTTCGCCCTCAAATTAGATAAAACATAGCTATCATCTTTGTAATTTTACAAAAAAAATTGAAAATGAATTTCGGAATTGACGCTATTGCTTTTGATGTTGCAAAAATACATTTACCTATAAATACTTTGGCGAAAGCCAGAAACATAGAGCCTGAAAAATTAGAAAAAGGTTTGGGTTTACTTAAAATGACATTGCCAGATGTACATCAAGATACCGTTGTTTTTGGCGCTAATGCCTTGACAAAATTAATTCTAAATTCAAATATCAATTTAGAAGATATTGCCCGAATTTATGTTGGAACCGAAAGTGCCATTGACAGTTCAAAACCAATCGCTTCCTTTTTAGTGTCGTTGATGGAACAAAAATTTGGAGAAAATACTTTGTCAGAATGCGATGTTGTCGATTTTACATTTGCTTGTATTGGCGGTGTTGATGCAATGCAAAACTGCATCGATTTTGTACGATTGAATCCAACAAAAAAAGCAATTGTGGTCACTACGGATATTGCAAAATACGACCTGAATTCTACTGGAGAATATACGCAAGGAGCAGGAGCAGTAGCTTTATTAATCGCTTCAAATCCTCAAATTATTGCTTTTGATAACCATTGGGCAACGAGTACAAAAGGCGTTTTTGATTTTTTTAAACCCTACCGAACCCTTTCAAAAGAAACCATTACTGGAAATTCAAACAATGAAAACTGGTTTGATAATTTAGAAGCTGAAATTGAAATTCATAAAGACCAACCTGTTTTCGACGGTCAATATTCTAACCAATGTTATATGGACAGAACGAGAAACGCCTATTTTTCATTTAAGAAAATTGCCAATTCTCCAACTTCCGTTTACAATTCTTGGAAAAGTATAATTATGCACTTGCCCTACTCCTTTCAAGGGCGCAGAATGTTATCCGAAATTTATGCTTTAGATCACGAAAATCAGATTGTTTCTGGAAACGAAGACGCTTCTGAATATCAAAATAAGCTCAAAGAAATAAGTAAAACTGAAGAATACCGAAACTTTGTAAACGAAAAATTACAACCCGCAGAAATAGCCTCTTCCTTAATTGGAAATTTATACACGGGTTCTATTTTTATGGGATTCTTGTCGACTTTGGCTCATTTTTATGATACTAAAGTGGATGTTTCCAATAAAAAATTCGGATTTCTTGCTTATGGAAGTGGTTCTAAATCTAAAGTTTTTGAAGGCACAATCCAACCCAATTGGTCAGCGGCTATTGCCAATGTAAATCTGTTTGAAACATTAGAGCAAAGTTTTGAAATTGGATTTGAATCGTATGAAAAACTACATAAAAAGGAACAAAAACAAAGTATTCAATCTCCAAAAAACGAATGGGTATTGGACAGAATAGAAAATGAAAATCCTAACTTAATTGGTGCTCGATATTACAAATGGATTGATTAGATTTGTATTCTAATTTAATGCATTATGAAATACCATCAAATTGAACGTAATTTATTTATAAAAAATCGCGCAAAGTTCTCGGCACAAATGAAACCGAAAAGCGTTGCGATTTTCAACTCTAACGATATTTATCCTGTTTCTGCCGATAGCACTTTGCCATTTGCACAACATCGTGACATCTTTTATTTATCAGGAGTGGATCAAGAAGAAAGCATTTTGTTGCTATTTCCTGATGCACCTTACGAACATCAACGCGAGATTTTATTTCTAAAAGAAACCAACGATCATATTGCGATTTGGGAAGGTGAAAAACTTTCTAAAGACCGCGCATTTGCAGTTTCAGGAATAAAAACAGTGTATTGGCTGCAAGATTTCGAGAAGATTTTATTCGAAATGATGACGCATTCTGAAACGATTTACATCAATACAAACGAACATTATCGGGCCACTGTGGAAACAGAAACTCGTGAAGCCCGTTTTGTAAAATGGTGGAAAGAGAAATATCCAGCGCACGCTGTCGCAAAAAGCAATCCGATTTTGCAACGCATTCGTTCAGTAAAAGAAAGTGAAGAATTGGATTTAATCCAAAATGCATGCATTATTACTGAAAAAGGATTTCGGAGAGTTTTGTCGTTTGTAAAACCAAACGTTACAGAATACGAAATTGAAGCCGAATTTATCCACGAATTTATCCGAAATCGTTCCAAGGGTTTCGCTTATACACCGATAATTGCATCTGGAAACAATGCTAATGTTTTGCATTATATCGAAAACAACCAACAATGTAAAGCTGGAGATTTGATTTTGCTTGACGTTGCTGCCGAATATGCCAATTATTCAAGTGATATGACGCGTATGATTCCGGTTTCTGGGCGTTTTTCTGAAAGACAAAAAGAAGTATATAATGCCGTTTTGAGAGTGAAAAATGAAGCTACGAAAATGCTAACTCCGGGAACACTTTGGAAGCAATATCATTTTGAAGTTGGAAAAATTATGACTTCAGAATTACTTGGCTTGGGATTAATTGACAAAGCTGATGTGCAAAATGAAAACCTAGAATGGCCAGCCTATAAAAAATATTTCATGCACGGAACTTCTCACCACATGGGATTGGACACGCACGATTATGGGATTTTGACCGAGCCAATGAAAGCCAATATGGTTTTTACTGTGGAACCTGGGATTTATATTCCAGCTGAAGGTTTTGGAATTCGATTGGAAGACAATTTAGTAGTTCAGGAAAAAGGAGAACCATTTAACTTGATGAAAAACATTCCGATTGAAGTGGAAGAAATTGAAACGATTATGAATGCATAATTTAGATAAAAAGAATATAGACAAATAGATAATAGACGGTTTACGAAAGTAAGCCGTTTTGTTTTACCGTAAAAGGCATAAAAGGGCATTTAAGTTTTTCTTATATGAACTTATATTTCTTATATAGTTTAAAAATTTTAACCTTATTTTTGCTTGAAGTTTTATAAAAATGAAACAAATCCTCTACAAAAACACGACAATTTCTTATTCTGATAACGGAAAAGGCACTGCTGTGATTTTACTTCACGGTTTTTTGGAAAACCAAACGATGTGGCAGGATTTGGCGCCAATTTTATCTCAAAAAAACCGAGTAATTACGATTGATTTATTAGGTCACGGGGGAACTGATTGTTTTGGTTATGTGCATTCGATGGAAGATAATGCAGAAATCGTAAAGGCGGTTTTATC
>JBIPNF010000180.1:0-5165 GCA_044373885.1 Flavobacterium sp.
GAAAGACATTCCAAGATTTAGAAGTATTTTAATAAAATAATACGCATAGTAGATGCAGCAAATATTCAATTTTATATTTAAAAACAGTAATCGCTTGCTGTTTTTGCTGCTTTTGTTAGTTTCGTTAATCTTAACAATTCAATCGCATTCTTTTCATAGAAGTAAGCTCATTTCATCTGCCAATTTCCTTAGTGGCGGTGTTTATGAACGCATTAATCGTGTAAGTGAATACTTGAATTTGCAAACTCAAAATGAAATTCTTGCAACAGAAAATGCACGCTTAAAAAGCTTATTGTTCAACATCAAAGATTCTACTTTAGTTCCAAAAATCGATAGTATAAAAGGTGTTGACAAAGTAAATATTATCGTTTCAAAAGTGATTCATAACTCATACAATGTCTATGAAAATTACATCACTATTAATAGTGGTGAAAAAGCAGGAGTTAAAGCCGATATGGGTGTAATAAACAGTGCCGGAATAATTGGAATTGTAGATAAAACATCTGAAAATTACGCTACGATTGTAAGTATTTTAAATCGAAAATCTCAAATTAACGCTAAAATTAAGAAAACAAATCATTTCGGATCCCTAATTTGGGACGGAAAAAGTACTGGATTTGTTCAGCTAATTGATGTTCCGAGATTGGCGGCCATTAGAAAAGGAGACACCATTGTAACGGGTGGACAATCAGTTATTTTCCCAGAAAATATAAACATTGGAACAATTGACAAAATTTATATTGACAACCAAACCAATTATTATACTCTTAATGTGAAACTGTTTAATGACATGACAAATTTAGGTCACGTATATATTATTAAAAGTAAAAATCGTGAGGAAATTATTAATTTAGAGAAACAAACGAAAAATGAATAGTGCTGTCATAATAAATTTGGTTCGGTTTTTCTTGTTGCTTACCGCACAGATTGTTATCTTCAATAATATTGATTTGTTTGGGTATATTAACCCTTTTCCATATATCCTTTTTATAATTTTATACCCTGTAAATGGGAATAAACCAATGCTCATTATTTCGAGTTTTTTATTAGGAATTACAATGGATTTATTCAGTAATTCTGGTGGCGTTCATGCAGCTTCTTGTTTGATTTTAGCTTATGCAAGACCCTACCTTTTTAAATTCTCCTTTGGGTTAAGTTATGAATATCAAACAGTTAGAATCAACGATGTATTAACGCCAGAACGATTTTCATTTTTGTTACTTGCGGTAATAGTTCATCATTTTACACTATTTATATTAGAGGTATTTCAACTGAGTTCACTTTGGGACATTTTACTTAGAACTATTCTTGGAACACTGTTTACATTGCTAATTTGCATTGTGATAATCTATATTTTTAAGCCAAGCCGAAGATGAGAAAAGCGTTACTACCCTTAATAATTATCATTGCAACTTCCTTGCTTTTGATACGTATTTTCTATCTTCAAGTTGTCAATGACACCTTCAAATTAAAATCGGACAATAATGCCATCAAAATAAAATACGATTATCCTGAAAGAGGTTATATTTATGATAGGTACGGAAAATTGTTGGTTGCCAATCAGCCATCTTATGATATAATGGTAATTCCCCGTGACATAAAAAAAATTGATACCACTGAATTTTGCCTTTTACTAAATATCACCAAAGAATACTTTTTAGAAAAAATGGCAAAGGCAAAAATTTACAGTCCAAGACTACCATCAGTATTTTTACCGCAATTGAATAAGTTAGAATATGCCGCCTTTCAAGAAAAAATACGAAAATTTGAAGGTTTTTATATTCAAAAACGTTCTTTACGAGATTATCAGATTTCGGCTGGAGCCAATGTTTTTGGTTCTATAACACAAGTAAGTGAAAAAGAAGTTACAAAAAACCCATACTATAATAGCGGTGATTTTATTGGAAAACAAGGCGTTGAACAAAGTTACGAAATTACATTGCGTGGTGTAAAAGGAGTAAAATACATTCAAAAAGATAAGTATAACAGAGAAATTGGTTCTTATAAAGAAGGAAAATACGATACAATTGCTGTTCAAGGTGAAGATATTAACTTGACCATTTCGGCAGAATTACAAAAATATGGAGAAGAATTAATGATAAATAAACGTGGAGGGATTGTGGCTATAGAGCCTTCTACTGGAGAAATATTAGCATTGGTAACTGCCCCATCTTATGACCCTTCAATTCTTGTTGGAAGACAACGTTCAAAAAACTATACTTTATTGTACCGAGATTCTATCGCAAAACCTCTTTATGACAGGGGATTATTAGCAGAATATCCTCCTGGATCGCCTTTCAAAATTATGACGGGACTTGTTGGACTTCAAGAAAATGTGATAGATGTTAATACCACTTTTATGTGTAATCACGGTTTTTCGTATGCAAGAGGGCGATTTCAAGGTTGTCACTGTGGTGGAGGAATGCGCGATCTTCATGTTGGTATTTACAAATCCTGTAATGCCTATTTTTCAAATGTTTACTTGCGAACTATCGCAAAATACGTAAAACCTACTTATGCTGTTGATGTATGGAGTAATCACATAAAAAGTTTTGGATTAGGTAAATTTATGGGCTATGATTTACCAACAGGGAAAAAGGGGAAAATTCCAAATTCAAAAACATATAAAAAAATGTATCCAGATTGGGGTTGGAGTGGAAAAACAATTATCTCAAATGCAATTGGACAAGGAGAAGTTTTGATGACACCGATACAACTTGCAAATATGATGGCTACGGTAGCTAATAAAGGTTATTATTATACACCACATATTATCAAAAAAATTGAAGGGGAAATTATTGATAAAAAATTCCGCACAAAGCATGTAACCACAATTGATAAAAGACATTTTGCACCAATGATAGAGGGTTTATTTGATGTTTACAATTTAGGAACTGCCTTCGCTCTAAAAGTTGAAGGAATAGATATTTGTGGTAAAACAGGGACAGCCGAAAATTTCGCGAAAATTGGCGGTGTTAGAACAAAAATGGAAGACCACTCAATTTTTGTCGCTTTTGCACCAAAAGACAATCCTAAAATTGCTATCGCAGTTATGATAGAAAATGGAGGATATGGGGCAACGATTGCCGGTCCAATTGCTAGTTTAATGATTGAGAAATATCTTAGAAAAAAAATTACAAGAACAGATTTAGAAACCCGGATTTTAAGTATAAGTTTGCAAGGAAGATATGCAAAATTAGGAGGACTATCTGAAACTGTAAAATTAGAATTACGGAAAAGAGATTCCATTTTAAAAAGTAAAACAATCGTTCCAAAGCTAAAAACAGATTCTAATAAAAGTAATTAATACGAAATTAATTCCAAATGAAAAACCAAAGTATATCAAGTAACCTAGATTGGATAAGCGTTGCTATCTATATACTTCTAGTTATATTAGGTTGGCTAAATATATATTCATCTTCTTTGTCATCATCTATTGAAGACGCATCCCTCTTTGATTTTACTCAAATATATGGAAAACAGATGCTTTTTATTATATTTACGATTCCACTTGTCTTTATTATTTTAGCAGTTGACGGAAAGTTTTACGAAAAATATTCTAGTATCATTTTTGGAGTGGCATTGGTCTTACTTGCAGGATTATTTGTTGCAGGAAAAACAATTGCAGGTCAAAGGTGTTGGTATGCAATAGGAAGTTTCACTATTCAACCATCGGAATTTGCAAAAGCAGCTACAGCATTAGCTTTGGCCAAATATTTGAGTGATGTTCAAGTCAATTTAAAAGATGTAAACAGGCAAATTCAGGCTTTAGTTATCATTTTTCTTCCGATAATGCTAATATTACCGCAACCCGATCCCGGTAGCGCCTTGATTTATAGTATATTTATTCTAGTTTTATACAGAGAAGGATTACCATCTTGGTATGTTTGGACTGGATTTATAGCAATATTATTGTTCATATTATCACTTATTTTTGAGCCATGGGCAGTTGCACTAATGGCTTTAATAGTGATTTGTATCATCTATATCAAAAGCAGATTAGGAAATAGAAATATCATTGCAAGTGCTCTGATTTTTGTAATGATTTCTGGGTTTGTATTTTCCGTGGATTATGTTTTTGACAACGTTTTTAAACAACATCACAGAGACCGATTCAATATTTTATTAGGAAAAGAAGTCGATATGAAAGGTATTGGCTACAATACAAATCAGTCAGAAATTGCTATTGGTTCTGGAGGTTGGTTTGGAAAAGGTTTCCTTGAAGGCACACAAACTAAAGGAGGATTTGTCCCTGAACAACATACCGATTATATTTTTACAACCGTAGGCGAAGAGTGGGGGTTTTTTGGTTCACTTGTTGTAATCGGATTATTTTTAGGACTGTTTTTGAGGGTAATTTACCTTGCGGAAAGGCAAAAAACGAAGTTTAGTAGGGTATACGGACAATGTGTTGCGGCAATTTTGTTTATCCATTTCTTTGTAAATATTGCGATGGTTGCCGGTATCTTTCCAACCATTGGAGTTCCACTTCCTTTCTTTTCTTATGGAGGCTCTGGACTTTGGGGATTCACAATTCTATTGTTTATTTTTCTAAAAATGGATGCTAATAAAGTGAATGAATGGTAGATTAAGCTCTTACTCATTAAAATGCCCACGCTTTATAATCGCTTTTTCGTTCTAAATCGTTTTCAATAGCGTCAGTTAACTGAGGGAAAAAATCAATTCCTGTCATTCTTTCGATTGCATCTACAGAAACTACAAACGTATTTAAAGGCGCTTTACTTTTAACACTCGGCATTAAAAAAGCAACCATTTTATACTTTCCTTTATTATTACAAAAAAGTACTTTATAAAAATAATTAGGAATAGCAACCCTTTCAAAACCAATTGTTGGCAATCCTTTTTGAAGAATTCCTCCAGTTACAACATAAATTCCATTGTATTTTTGAGCCCAATATCTTGTTTTTTCTTCTAATTTTTTCCAAACACCATTGTTGAAATTATGTTTTTGAGGAGAAATATTAGATGTAAAAAAAGTTTCGTCATAGGCTGATTTAGAAAATCTCATATCTGCGGCTGCACACAAATGACCTCTGTCATATCCTGATTTTTTATAATTATCTGAAGAAGCAGATGCAGAAGCAACTTTTGGATCATCAATAAATCGGGATCTATTAAAATGTCCAATTCCTTCGTCAGAACTT
>JBIPNF010000181.1:0-5149 GCA_044373885.1 Flavobacterium sp.
ACAGGATTGCACCTTTGTCTCCAAAAATATTAGATATGCTTCGGGAATATTATATAGGATTTAAACCCAAAACTTGGCTATTTGAAGGTCAAAATGAAAATACAAAATATGATGAACGCAGTTTGTCCAATGTATTAAAACAAGCTTTAACAAAATCAAGAATAAACAAACCAGTAAGTTTACATTGGTTGAGACACAGTTACGCCACGCATTTACTCGAAAGCGGAACGGACTTGCGCTATATTCAAGAATTATTAGGGCATAGCAGTAGCAAAACAACTGAAATATATACTCATGTTAGTACGAAAAGTATTCAACAAATAAAAAGTCCTTTTGATGATTTGTAATATTTTTATCATACATTAGCAAGATAAATAACGGAGGTTTTTATGGCACAAAGCCAACCCTTTTTGGGTAGATTACAGCCATTTTATGGCTGGTATATATGAGTTATGCGCAACCTTAAAGACGCAACTCAAAACGATAATCATCTAAATCTTTTCGACTTATACTAATCATTTCATTGCTGAATTTTTCGCTTCGTCCAATAATCTCTTTTCTGCTTATCTTTTCAATCTTATAGTAGCCTTCTGAATAATCAGACCATCCAAAATCTTTTCGATAAGTGTGTGCAATTCCAACTGCTATAACTTGATCAACTGAAAGGCTGCGTATAACACTGGTTTTGTGCAAGCGTGGCTTTGGTGATACACTTGAAGTTTCTGCTTCTAATTTACTTTTGTACATATATTTAAGTTTTCGTTTTCAAATTCCACGCCTGACACAAAGCCAGATACCGTTACCGGTCATGCTAAGACGACAAACTAACAATTAACTATAAGAAAATTTAAATGACAAGAAGTTACTACTCAAATACAATTTCGGACTTCTTGAAGGATGATGAAACTCGAATTCTTGGACAGTTAAGTTTGCATCACAATCATGCACTTGAAGACTTGCAAAAAAACGCTTGGGTTAAGCAAATAACAATTCTAAAAGACACTCTACAAAGTTTTGACAACGGGCAAATATATTTTGAGTTTTCAATTCCTCGTATGGGAAAACGAGTTGACAATGTTTTAATAATAAACGACCTAATTTTTGTTTTAGAATTTAAAGTTGGCGACAATCAATATCAGAAACACTCAATAGAACAAGTAGTTGACTATTGTTTGGACTTGCAAAATTTTCACGAAGGCAGCCATCATGAAAAATTAATTCCTGTATTGATTTCAACAAACGCAGAGCCAATAGAGAACGTATTTAAAAGTGAAGCCAATCTATTTGAACCTTTAAAGGCTAATCAACAAAATTTAAGTGACGTAATAAACAAGACACTTTTACAAAGCAACGGAAAACAAATAAATGCTACTGACTGGGAAAATTCAATTTACAAACCCACACCAACTATTATTGAAGCTGCACAAGCTCTCTACAAGGGGCACAATGTAAAAGAGATTTCAAGGCACGATGCTGGAGCAATCAATCTTTCAAAGACAACCGACTGCATCAATAACATAATTGAAACTGCAAAAAGAGAAAATAAAAAATCAATTTGTTTTTTAACTGGAGTTCCTGGTGCTGGGAAAACATTAGCAGGACTAAATATAGCTAACGAAAGAATGAAAGCAGATGAAGATGAACATGCAGTTTTTCTTTCTGGAAATGGACCGCTAGTAGATGTTTTGAGAGAAGCCTTAACCAGAGATGAGGTTGCAACGTCAAAAGAAAACGGTGAACCACTGACAAAAAAAGTTGCTGCAATAAAAGCTAACGCTTTTATTCAAAATATTCATCACTTTCGAGATGACAATTTAATTTCTAAGAAACCACCAGTTGAAAAAGTTGTAGTTTTTGATGAAGCACAGAGAGCTTGGGCAAAGGAACAAGTAAGCTCCTTTATGAAACGAAAAAAAGGAGTTGAAGACTTTGATATGTCAGAGCCAGAGTTCTTAATTAGTGTTATGGATAGACACGAAGATTGGTGCACAATTATCTGTTTAATAGGAGGCGGACAAGAAATAAATACTGGTGAGGCTGGGGTTTCTGAATGGCTTTCTTCTTTGAAAAACAATTATCCCCATTGGGATATTCATTACTCAAATTTGATTTCTACAGACGATAATTATTTATCAGATATTGAATTACGAAATTGGGTTCAATCTGTAGCCACCGAAAAACATGAATTGCATTTATCGGTTTCTGTAAGGTCTTTTCGTTCAGAGAAAATTTCCGAATTAATGCACGAAATTTTAGAGGCAAAACATGAAAGAGCAAATACACTTTTAGGCGAAGTCAAAAATGATTTCCCAATATTAATTACAAGAGACTTAGCAACAGCAAAAAAATGGTTGAGAACTCAAGCAAAAGGAAGTGAAAGAATTGGACTAGTTGCAAGTTCAGGCGGCAGGAGATTAAGACCTTTAGGAATTGACGTAAAGAATGAAATTTCAGCTCCAAATTGGTTTCTAAATAATTCAGATGATATTCGTTCTTCTTATTTCTTGGAAGAAATAGCAACAGAGTTTGACATCCAAGGTTTAGAAATTGATTGGGTATGTTTAGCATGGGACATAAACTATTATTTCAAGGATGAAAAATGGAATTGTCAAAATTTTTCTGGGACTAAGTGGCAAAATATCCACAACGAAAATGACAAAACATATTTGCAAAATGCCTACAGAGTGCTTTTGACAAGAGCTAGACAAGGACTAATAATTTATATTCCAGAAGGTGACGACCTTGACCATACAAGACCTAAAGAACTTTATGACAGCACATTTAATTACTTTCAATCATGCGGAATACAGACTATATAACGACCTTAGAAAAAGAAGCACGAACCGGTAACAGCACCTACCCAAAAGGCGGGTTTTCGTGTTCCAAAGACAGTTTTGTGGTGGCTCGAACATTAGTTTTTCAAATCAAGTTTTGTGGTAAAAGTCCCGCCCTTCGGGTAGCTGCAAAACGTTAGTGGCTAGCAAACAGCAAATTCACGATAAAAACAAACTATGGAAATTAAAGAACATATAAAAAAAAATAAAGTTTGGTGGTTTAAGATTTTATTATCATCATTTATGATAAGTCTAATATTTCCAGTTAATATGTACGAAGATAAATCAGCAACTTATAATGTAATAACTAATAGTTTGGGATCAATCATTGGAGGATTAATTCTTTTCGTTTTGATATATTTCGTTAGTAAGTTAATAACAAAGAAGTTAAATGAAAAACAAGTAAAAATTATACTGTTGATTAGCTTTTGTTTTTGGTGGACACTTCAAGTCTTAAATCATTTTAATATAAAAATAGGGTAATAAATTATGGAATCAAGTGTAAGTTATTTATTGTGGTTGATTATAATAATCATAGTTTCTTTTGGGTTTGACTTTTATAAAGAGAAAAAATATTCGACAGGAAAAATATTCTCATTTGTTTTACTACCAACATGGATTTCCATTGGTTTAATATATGCTTTTCTTAGTGATTCATTTAAAAGTTTAGAAACTTTGGCTGGCTCGTTAGCGTTTGTTCTTCCAATGACATTAATTTTTGGAGGTGGAACTTTCGTTTATAAATATTATAAATCCAAAAAGAAGATATCTTAAGTTGAATATCTAATAAAAATTGCCAACCACTAACACTTGCTAAAACTTATGGCTAGTTTTTCGGTAAATTGTTGGTTTACTTTTCATAACTTCGCTTGGGCGGTTATGGAAAAAAAGCTTTCCATAAGCCGCCACAAGCTCTAGCAAGGAAACGTTATGTGCCATTTGTAGAAACACATTGCTAAAACAGAAATATGGATTCAGAGTTAAGAAAAAATATTCGCATAAAATGGTTCGAAAGTCTTTTTGAATTGTCGCATTATGATTTTCAAAGAAAAGTTTGGCTCGAAGCAGGAATTGAAAATTATGTTAGTGATTATACTGAAGCTGTTTGTAAATATTTTGACGATTTAGATTTAGGCGAAGGTTTGGAAAAATTTGTTAGCGAAGGTTTTATTTCGAATCAAGAAGCAAATATATTTTTCGAGTTTCATAAACAGTTGGAAGAATATGTAGACCAAACTGAAAAAAAAGGTATGAGTGATACTGAAATTCTGGAAGATATTGAATGGATTAATTTGACAAAAACCGCCAAAAAAAATTGGGGAAAACTTAAAGAAATTTTAAACGTCGAAATGGAACTAGATTATGTGAATGTATTAGAAAATAATTTTGCAAACGCCACATAACAGCGGTTTAGCGCAATGGCTAGTTTATTTTTCTAAGCCGGAAATGTGCCAAATAGAAATTTTAATATCTTTACAATAAACAATTTAACGACCCGCCACTGCGCCAAGCCGCGGAACGTTAGTGGTAATGCCCCCGCATAGGAGGAAATTTAGCTGTTCAAAAATGAAGCCTATTTGGAATATTAAAAATAATAATGGAAAAGAAACTCAGAATATATACACCAAAAAGCTCATTCGAAATTGACAAACGTTTATTAATGGCATTGACTTTATGGTCACTACCCTTTTTATTTAATTTTGCAAAATCAATATTTCCTGGAAATGAAGAAAACCTTGATTTACTGGGTGTGTTTTTTGTAATAATTGCTTTTCTATATTCTCTTTATTTCATTATAAGTAACTGTTTTAAATGCGAAACTACTAATGGAGAATTTACGGGATATTTAATTATAGATTCCGAAAAAATCAATTGTAATCTTGATGTATACACAATTTACGAAATTGAAAAAATAGCCATTCTAAGTGATTACTATCGTGGAAAATTTAATGGGAATATAAGAGCTTGGGAACGAAAAAAATCAAATGGCGTTAAAAATTACATCGAGATACATAAAAAAGATGGAGAATATAAAAAATATTTTTTTCTTCAGACTAAAACAGAAAATATAAGAATGTTTTCAGATGAACTTAGAACTTATTATCGATTTGGAAAACTCGAAGAGCAGAATTACAAAAATATCGTTGAATAAGCACAACCGCTAACAGCTGTTTTGAGCTAGCTGGAGTTTAGTGGAATTACAGTTTCGCATCAAGTTTCAGTTAAGCCGAAAACCGAAAGGTTACGAACTTCCAGCCATCTCAAAGCAGCGGGACGTTAGCAACAATAATTTTGGACGTTAACAAAAAAAAGAC
>JBIPNF010000024.1:0-17218 GCA_044373885.1 Flavobacterium sp.
GTGAAAAATCGGAATTATTGGAAATTGACCGTAAATTTTTGTCTCGTTCTTTAAACGAAGGTTTTTCTGGAGGAGAGAAAAAAAGAAATGAAATTTTCCAAATGGCAATGTTAGAGCCAAAATTAGCGATTCTTGACGAAACCGATTCAGGATTAGATATTGATGCCCTTCGAATTGTTGCCAACGGCGTAAATAAGTTGAAAAGCGACAAAAATGCAATCATCGTAATCACACACTATCAAAGACTTTTAGATTACATCGTTCCTGATTTTGTTCACGTTTTATACAATGGAAAAATCGTGAAATCTGGCGATGCTTCATTGGCATTGGAGTTGGAAGAAAAAGGATACGATTGGATTAAAAATTTAGTCTAAAGTCTAAAGTCGTAAAGTCAAACGATATTTAATTACAGACTTTAGGGCATTTGACATTAAGACATTAAGACATATTAAATGGAATTAAAAGAAAAATTACTGTCGTCTTTTATGGCTTTTGAAGAGCGAATCGATGTGACTTCGGAGCTGCATGATGTTCGGACTTCGGCTATAAAAAACTTTGAAAATAAAGGGTTTCCAACTAAAAAAGAGGAAGCTTGGAAATATACGTCGCTCAATTCAATCCTGAAAAATGACTTTTCAGTGTTTCCAAAAAACGAAAATGAAATTCAATTTGCTGATGTAAAAAGATACTTTTTACACGAAATTGACACCTATAAAGTGGTGTTTATTGATGGTGTTTTTAGCTCGTTTTTATCGTCCACAACTCACGACGGAATTGATGTTTGCTTGATGTCATCGGCATTGAACAAACCAAAGTACAAGATGATTATTGATGCTTATTTCAATAAAATCGCTAGTAAAAACGAAAGTTTAACGTCACTAAATACGGCTTTCGCCAATGAAGGCGCGTATATCAATATTCCAAAAAGTAAAGTCGTTGACAAGCCAATTGAAATCATGTATTTCTCAACAGGAAGCGAAGCAGCGCTTTTGGTTCAGCCAAGAAATTTGGTAATTGTGGGTGAAAATTCACACGTTCAAATTATCGAAAGACATCAAAGTCTGAACGAAAATCCTGTTTTGACGAATTCTGTTACAGAGATTTTTGCACAAAAAAGAGCCATTGTCGATTATTATAAAATTCAAAATGACAATTTGGAGGCCAATCTAATTGATAACACCTATGTTTCGCAACAGAAGGAAACCAATGTTTCGGTAAACACCTTTTCATTTGGTGGAAACTTGACGAGAAACAACTTGAATTTCTATCATTTTGGAGAACGAATTGTAAGTAATTTGAATGGAATTACAATCATTGGCGACAAGCAACATGTAGATCATTATACTTTGGTGCAACACTCGACGCCCAATTGTGAAAGCCACCAAGATTATAAAGGAATCTACTCGGATCGTTCAACAGGGGTTTTCAACGGAAAGATTTTCGTCGAAAGAGAAGCTCAAAAAACCAATGCTTTTCAAAAAAGCAACAACATTTTATTGAGCGATAAAGCTACAATTAATGCCAAACCACAATTGGAGATTTTTGCTGATGATGTGAAATGTTCTCACGGATGCACTATCGGACAATTAGACGAAACCGCAATGTTTTATATGCAACAGCGTGGGATTCCTAAGAAAGAAGCCAAAGCTTTATTAATGTATGCGTTTTCAAATGCAGTTATCGAAAGTATCAAAATCCCCGAATTAAAACAACGAATTACCAAGATTATTGCAACAAAATTGGGCGTGAAAATGGGATTTGATTTGTAGGTTTTTAACCACAAATTTCACTAAGATTTACACAAAGGAAGCAAAGTTTGTTTTTAAACGAGTGCCTTTTTCTATTACTTGCATTCCAAAAGTTCCGAAAATCATACTTAATATTTCTAATAAGCGGAATCTAATTTAGAGTATTGGAACTTAATTTTGCTTAATTATTAACAGCTGTTTCACAAAAAACTATAGAAGTTTTACTACTTTTGTATTTAGAAAAATTCTAAATAAAGAAATGTTAGATATTCAAAAAATTAGAGCCGATTTTCCAATTCTTACCCAAAAGGTAAACGGAAAACCATTAGTTTATTTCGACAACGGAGCCACTTCGCAAAAACCACAGGTTGTGATTGATGCAATTTCAAAATATTACCAGGAAATCAATGCCAACATTCACCGTGGCGTTCATACATTGAGCCAATTGGCTACAGATGCTTACGAGACTTCAAGAGGGAAAATCCAACAACATATTAATGCCAAATTCGCTCACGAAGTACTTTTTACTTCTGGAACAACACATGGGATTAATTTGGTCGCCAATGGTTTTGCGTCCCTATTACAATCGGGTGATGAGGTTCTGGTTTCAGCTATGGAACACCATTCCAATATTGTACCTTGGCAAATGTTGTGTGAAAAAACAGGAGCCGTTTTGCGCGTGATTCCAATGAATGAAAATGGGGAATTAATAATGACTGAATTCGATAAATTAGTATCTGATAAGACCAAAATTGTCACTGTAAACCACATATCAAATGCTTTAGGAACGGTAAACCCTATTCAATATATGATTGATAAAGCCCATGAATTTGGAGCTGCAATTTTGATTGACGGCGCACAAGCAGTTCCGCATTTGAAACCAGATGTACAAGAATTGGATTGTGATTTTTATGTTTTTTCTGGGCATAAAATTTGTGGCCCAACAGGAACAGGAATTTTATATGGAAAAGAAGCGTGGTTGAATAAATTACCGCCCTATCAAGGTGGTGGTGAAATGATTAAAGAAGTGACTTTCGAGAAAACGACCTATGCCGAACTACCTCACAAATTTGAAGCGGGAACACCAAATATTGCAGGAGGAATTGCTCTTGGAACAGCAATTGATTATATGAATCAAGTTGGTTTTGACAACATCCAAATCCAAGAAAATGAATTGTTAGACTACGGAACCAAACGTTTGTTAGAAATTGAAGGATTGAAAATATATGGCACCGCTAAAGAAAAAGCGTCTGTAATTTCTTTTAATATTGAAGGTATTCATCCGTATGATATTGGAACGATAATTGACAAATTAGGAATTGCCGTTCGAACAGGGCATCATTGTGCGCAACCTGTCATGGAATTTTTTAATATCCCAGGAACAATTAGAGCTTCGTTTGCTTTTTATAATACAAAAGAAGAAATTGATATCTTTGTAGAAGGTGTAAAAAGAGCACGATTAATGCTATCTTAAAAAACTAATATCATGAAAGTAGTTACACTTTTAGCGACATTATTGTTTATTTGCATGAGTTGCAATAGCAAGAAAGTTGCGCTAGAAACAAAGAACGGAAATTTTGAAAATTTGGTAATTCAATATGAAGCAAATACCAGAGGTTTTTATCAAAAATTGATAGTTCAAAACCATTCAATTTCTTCAACTAATGATAGAAATGGAATCAAAACACCAATTATTCAGAAAATTTCAGATTCCGATTGGAATGTGTTACTTTCCGAATTTAATAAAGTTGATTTAGAAAATCTTCCAAACTTAAAACCGCCCACCCAAAAAAGACTTTATGACGGAGCTGCAATTGCAGAATTAAAAATTACCTTAAAAGGGAAAATATTTGAAACGAAAAGTTTTGACCATGGAAATCCCCCATTGGAAATCCAAAAAGTTGTAGAAATTGTAAACTCATTATTTAAAGCGGAAGAATGAAAATAAAAGCAATACAAGACGAAATTGTAGAAGAGTTTTCAATGTTTGACGATTGGATGGAGCGCTACGAATACATCATCGAATTGGGTAAAAAGTTACCTTTAATAAAAGAAGAATTCAAAACAGAGGACAATATTATTAAGGGTTGTCAATCGAAAGTATGGTTAAAAGGCGAACAAAATAGTGATGTAATTGTTTTTACTGCCGATAGCGATGCTATTTTAACCAAAGGAATTATAGCTATTTTAATTCGTACTTTTTCCAATCAAAAAGCAGCTGATATTTTAGCAGCCGATTTGAATTTTATAGATGAAATAGGATTAAAAGAACATTTATCGCCAACACGCGCCAATGGATTGGTCTCAATGATAAAAAATATTAAAATGTATGCTTTGGCATTTGAATCAAAAAATTAAAAAATTATGGAAGAATATACAGACACAATTAACTTAGGAGATAACGTAGTAAAAAAATTAAAAGGGATTTACGATCCAGAAATTCCTGTTGATATTTATGAGTTAGGACTCATTTATGATGTGATGATTAATGAAGATAACGAAGTCAAAATTCTAATGACATTAACTTCTCCGAATTGTCCTGTTGCAGAATCTTTGCCTCGAGAAGTTGAGGAAAAAGTGCAATCAATTGATGAAGTAAAATCGTGTGAAGTTGAAATTACTTTTGATCCTCCGTGGAGTAAAGATTTGATGAGTGAAGAAGCAAAATTAGAATTGGGGATGCTCTAGTAAAAGTGTTCACTGTTCCGTTTTTTAGTATTCGGTTTGTAGCTGACCACTAAAAATCTGACCACTGATTACTGAATATTAAAATTATGGATGAAATCATAAATAAAGTTGCCAATAGTTCGCTTGAGGTTTTCGATTTGGAAGATTATTATCCAAAGGGAATTCGTGCGCAAATTGACATTTCACAATGGCTTTTAGAAGGATTTATTTTGAAAGAAAATGAGTTTCGAGAGCATTTAAAAAACCATGATTGGTCGCAATATCAAGATAATTATGTTGCTATTTTTTGTAGCACCGACGCCATAGTTCCTACCTGGGCTTCTATTTTAGTTACGTTGCAATTGGCTCCTTTTGCAAAAAAAATTATAAGTGGTACGTTAGAAGATTTACACACCGCTTTATACCAAGAAATTTTACCTACAATTGATTATTCTGTTTTTGAAAACAAGCCTGTTATTCTAAAAGGGTGTTCCAAAAAACCAGTTCCAATGAGTGCTTATGTTTTGGCGGCACAGTATTTGCGGCCATTTGCAAAAAGTATTATGTATGGAGAAGCCTGTTCTGCAGTTCCGTTGTACAAGAAAAAATAATAATTTAATACCTTTCAAAAATGAAAAAATTAGGAATTATTTTGCTTAATTTATTTGGGATTTTATCCATGCAATCTCAAGATGTAATGAAACCAGACACGACAAAAGTTTGGACTCAAAAAGGAAATTTTTCGTTGCTTTTCAATCAGTCAAATTTTAATAATTGGGCAGCTGGAGGCGAAAACAACCTTTCTGGAAACGTTGGGGTTAACTATGATTTCAATTACAAAAAGAAAGACGTAACTTGGGATAATAAGATTATTGCTTCCTATGGATTGGTGAAAACCAAAAACTCCCCTTTCGAGAAAAAAACAGACGACCGATTGGAATTGAATTCGCTTTTTGGTAAAAAAGCGAAAGGACTTTGGTATTACTCCGCGATTTTGAATTTTAAAACACAAATTACCAAAGGGTATGTTTATGGTAAAGATGCAAATGGCGCAGAAATTAGAACAGAAACCACTAATTTATTATCGCCTGGATATTTAACTTTTGGCCCTGGAATGTTATGGAAAAAGTCAAATAACTTGAAATTCAATATTGCTCCTGCCACCTCAAAAATTACCATTGTAGATTCAGATTTTACGGTTCCAAATAAGGGTTATTTTGGTGTTGAAGAAGGAAAAAATGTAAGATATGAGCTAGGATTTTATGGTTCTGGGTATTTTAAATTCAATCTGATGACAAATGTCTCACTTGAAAATATCATTAGCGTTTATTCGAATTATATTGAAAAACCTGAAAATATAGATTTGGATTATCAGATTAATGTGGTGATGAAAATTAATCGTTATTTATCAACTAATTTATCCATGCAAGCCATTTATGATGACAATGCCTTTCAAGGATTTCAAACGCGACAAGTTTTTGGATTGGCTGTGAATTTTGGATTTTAACCCCCCCCTTTAAAAATAATAGATTAAAGGGTTTTTAATGTTAATCTTCTTCGTCTTCTTTCTCGATTGCATCATTATAATCGGGATATAAAAACTTATTGTAAGGAAATCTCGTGATGTGAATTTCTCTAACTGTTTCATAAACGCGCTCCCGAAATACCTCAAAATTTTCTTTGTTTGTTGCTGAAATAAATAGTGCTTTTTCTTGTCCTACATTGTTCATCCAAGTCGTTTTCCACTCTTCTAATGTATAATGTTTTTTTGTTTTTTCAGTGATTAAATCATCTTCATCAATAGTCAAATGTTTATAAGCATCAATTTTATTAAAAACCATAATTGTAGGTTTATTATTACTTTTGATGTCTGCCAATGTTTGATTTACAGATTCAATATGGTCTTCAAATTCGGGATGGGAAATATCAACAACATGCAATAACAAATCGGCTTCCCGAACTTCGTCGAGCGTGCTTTTGAAAGAATCGACCAATTGAGTTGGTAATTTTCTAATAAAACCTACCGTATCAGAAAGTAAAAAGGGTAGGTTTTTTATCACCACTTTTCTAACAGTTGTATCCAAGGTTGCAAACAATTTATTTTCTACGAATACATCGCTTTTTCCAATGGCGTTCATTAAAGTTGATTTCCCAACATTGGTATAACCAACCAATGCTACTCGAACCATAGCACCGCGATTTCCTCGTTGCACACCCATTTGTTTGTCGATAGTTTTGATTTTTTCTTTTAATAAAGCAATTCTATCTCGCACAATTCGTCGGTCTGTTTCAATTTCCGTTTCTCCTGGACCACGCATTCCGATTCCTCCTTTTTGACGTTCCAAGTGCGTCCACATTCCAGATAGTCTGGGAAGTAAATATTGACATTGTGCCAATTCTACCTGCGTTCTTGCATAAGAAGTTTCTGCTCTTTGAGCAAATATGTCTAAGATGAGGTGGGTTCTATCAAGAATTTTACAATCTATTATTTTAGAAATGTTTTTTTGCTGCGATGGCGATAATTCATCATCAAAAATTACAGTTGAAACATCATTTTCGATGACATATTGATTGATTTCTTCTATTTTTCCTGTTCCAACAAATGTTTTTGGGTTAGGACGCTCCATTTTTTGAGAAAATCTTTTAACAACTTCACCACCAGCGGTAAAAGTCAAAAATTCTAATTCGTCAAGATATTCTTGAAGGGTATCTTCATCTTGTTTTTGGGTTAAAATACCAACAATTACGGTTTTTTCTATCTTTTTATTGTCTTTTTCTAGCATAATCAAATTTCTTATGCAAAGCTACTTTATTTGACTTAAAATTTATGAAATAGTAACACAAATAAAACATTTATTCGATTTATATAGTTAAAAATCCGATTAAAAGCATTTTTTTAAAATTTTTTGTTAAATTTGGGAGCTAAATATAAGTAGCTTTATACTTTAAATCTTTAAATTTTCATTTTATGAAAAAAATTACACTACTGTTAATAACTATTTTGTTTTCATTTTCAGGCTTTTCACAGGCCTTAATTCAAGGGTTTGAAACACCTACAACTCCATTTGGACTTCCTTTGAACTGGGCTCACTTTGAGAGTGGGGCTGCTTCGGAAATATGGTTTACAGATACTTCTGGGCCTCATACTGGAACAAAATCCGCTTTACTTTTAGGCGAAAATATAGGAGTTGGTTCCTCAGCAAAATATTATGTAGCAACACCATTGGTTACAATTCCTTTAAATGGGCAATTGCGTTTTTGGGTAAAAACGTCTCAACAAGGAAATCAAGGTGGAGTGTTTAAAGTAAAAGTTGCTTCTGGAGCTTTGGCTGCGAATCAAACAACTGAAGCTGCATATACTACTACATTACAAACATATACCGAATCTCAATTAAATACGAATGTTGCTCCAGATCCCATAGTTTATGAAGAGCAAGTGATAGATTTTCCGCCGGCTACTTATCCTGCTGGAACGCAAGTTTACATTGCATTTGTTTCTGAAGTTACTCAAACATCCCCTTTTGGAGGTGATGATTTTTATTTAGACGATGTTTTAGTAGTTTCAAGATGTTTGGAACCAACGGTATTAGCTACTGGACTTATTACTGGTTCAAGTGCAGTGTTAAGTTGGTTAAATTCAAACCCAACTTCAGGAGCTGGACTTAATACTTGTAACCAATGGGAAATTGAAATTATTCCTGTTACCCAGTTAAATCCTAGTGGGTCTGGAATGATAGTTAATTCAAATCCTTATACTGCAACAACATTAACATCTGCACCTTTCGCACCACTACAAACGCTAACACAGTATAAATATTACGTTCGATCTCTTTGTGCTTTTTCTGGGAGTATATGGGCTGGACCATTTCCTTTTACTACTGCCCCTGGACCTGCAATTTGTGGAGGTAATTATGTAGATATTGGAGGTTTATCAGCAAATTATAATCCTAATTCCACCGCAGCTATAGGTACAACTACAATTTGTCCGGTAACCCCAGGTGACTTAGTTACGGTAGTCTTTACTTCGTTTGCTACTGAGGCAACATACGACGTTTTAAGAGTATATAACGGTCCTACATCGGCCTCTCCTTTGTTAGGGTCTTTTTCAGGGACATTGACTGGTACGGCACTTCCTGGTCCATTCACCTCTTCAGATGCATCAGGTTGTTTAACATTTGTATTTACTTCTGATAACACTCTAAGTGCAGCTGGTTGGCTTTCAAATATAACCTGTGCCCCAATACCGCCATGTACTAGAACGACTGGCTTGACAACTTCTGCTGCTACAACAACTTCAGTTTCTTTGGCATGGACACAGCCTATAAATCCAAATGGAACAACTGGTTCAGCATGGCAGTACCTAGCTTTACCATGCGGAACAGCTGCTCCAACGGCTACTACTGCAGGATGGCGATCAGCATCAACGAACCCGTTTGTAGCTACAGGATTAATTCCTGGAACGTGTTATGACTTTTATGTAAGAGCAGTATGTACACCAACGGAATCGAGTGTTTGGTCATTACCAGCTTCAGCTACGACTCTTCCAGGTTGTGGAGGACCTTTTGTTGACGCAGGAGGAACTACTGGAAATTATGCTAATAATTTAAATATAACTACCACTATTTGTCCAATTAATGCAGGAGATCAAGTAACAGTTACTTTTACTTCTTTTTCAACGCAATTAAATTCTGATTTTCTAACAGTATATGATGGGGCAGTTTCGCCAGCAAATTTATTGGGTACTTTTTCTGGCACCGCAGTTCCGGCGCCAATAACAGCTTCTGGTCCAACAGGATGTTTAACATTTGTTTTTACATCAAACGCGACAACAACTTCAACAGGTTGGGTATCTAACGTAACTTGCGCTCCTACTCCAACTTGTGCTAAACCTAAAACACTAACGGTAAATTCTATAACACAATCTACAGCATTATTAGGATGGACACAACCTTTGAATGCAGACGGAAGCACGGCTACAGCATGGCAAGTATTAGTTTTACCTTGTGGTTCACCTGCGCCAACAGCTACAACAACGGGTTGGTTGAATGCAAATTCAAATCCTTTTTATATAACTGGATTAAATTCTGCTACTTGTTATGATTATTATGTTAGAGCAGTTTGTTCACCAACAGATTCTAGTATTACTGCTGGTCCAAAAAGTTTTAACACATTAATTGTTAACGATGAATGTACAGGAGCCATAGAAATTCCAGTAAATCAAAATACAAATTGCTTACAAACCACTTTTGGAAGTTTATTATTTGCTACTGGTTCGCTTGATGCTAATACATGTGGTGGAACTATTGATGATGATGATGTATGGTTTAAATTTACAGCAACTTCAGTTAGTCATTTTATAACTATATTAGGGCCAAATTATACAGGAGCACCCTTTAATATTAATTATGTGCTTTATACAGGAACATGTGGAGTTTTAACTCAATTTGGAGGATGTATAACAGTTAATAATAATATAGCCAATGGATTAATCGTAGGACAAACCTACTATGTAAGAGCCTATTCAACAGGATCAACAGCTTCTACAACTACCTTTGAAATTTGTGTTGGTACTAATGTAGGAACTTGTGCAACGGCTTTGCCTTTGTGTGCAATTCAACCAATTATTATTCCAAATAATGTGGGTGTACCTACTTTGCCTAATCCAATAAGTCCTTTTTCTACTACCAGTACAACAGTAGGTTGTTTAGGTTCAGCACCTTCACCAACTTTTTATTACTTACAAATTCCAACCAATGGAAATTATAACTTTTTCTTGGAACAAAATACAAGTA
The DNA here is from genome assembly GCA_044373885.1 of Flavobacterium sp. Lineage (GTDB taxonomy): Bacteria > Bacteroidota > Bacteroidia > Flavobacteriales > Flavobacteriaceae > Flavobacterium. Next base: position 10,208 of record JBIPNF010000024.1, read on the forward strand.
ATGCTTTTAACGGTACTGGTATCGATGTGGATTTTGTTGCTTGGGGGCCATTTGCTACTAATGCAGCTGCTTGTGTGGGAATTAATACTGCTAATGCACCAGCAACAGGTATAAGTTGTAGTTTCTCAGCAGCTTTTACCGAAAATTTTGGAATAAATAATGCTATTGCTGGAGAAGTATATGTAATTATGATTACAAACTATAATGGTAGAAAAGGATTTGTTAGAATAACTCAAACAGCAGGACCAGTTCCTTTATTTTGTTGTCCTTTCGGGAATTTCACCTACCAAAAAAGTTTCTATTGCCAAAACGAAGCCAACCCAAGTCCAATGTTAATTAGTAATGCAGTTGCAGGAACTTTTAGTTCTACAGCAGGTCTTTCAATTAATTCAACAACAGGATTAGTAAACCTTGCTGCAAGTACCCCAGGAACTTACGTAGTTCACAATTCAATTGCAGCTTCTGGAACTTGTCCAACAGATGATGATTCTTGGACGCTAACCATTACTGCTCCACCTACAAGTGTAGCGATTTCGTATAGTGCGCCATCGTATTGTAAATTTGATACAACGGTACAGAATATTACTCAAACCGGTACACTTGGAGGAAACTATACGGTTTCACCAGCTGTTGGGTTATCTATTAATATTGTTACAGGGGCTATTACCCCAAGTACAAGTACGGTAGGAATTTATACAGTAAGTTATAATCTTCCTCAAGTTGGAGGTTGTCCAGGTGCTATAAGTACAACTCAAGTTGAAATTGTTTTGCCAGTACCAACATTTACTCCAGCACCACCAATTTGTCAAGGAGGGACTTCAGCTCCTTTACCAACGACATCATTGAATGGTGTTACAGGGACATGGTCGCCAGCAATTAACAATTCAGTTACAACTATATATACATTTACGCCGGACGTAGGTCAATGCGCATCAACTACTACAATGACAATTGGGGTTGGTACTGTTGCACCGGTATTTACGCAAGTCGCTCCAATTTGTTTAGGTGAAACATTAGCGGCTTTATCAACTACTTCAAGTAATGGTATTACTGGAATTTGGGCTCCTGCGATTAATAATGCTGCAACAACAGTTTATACTTTCACGCCAGCCGCCACTTTTTGTTCTAGTAATGCTACTATGACTGTAGTAGTTTCGCCACCTACCTTGACGCCGATATTCAGAGCTATTACACCAATATGCAATGGGGCTACATTAGCTGCATTACCAACTACTTCAATTAATGGAGTAGTGGGGATTTGGTCACCAGCATTGAATAATCTTGCAACTACAACGTATACATTTACACCAAACCCATTACAATGTTCGGTGAGTACTACATTGACAATAATTGTTAATCCAATTTTAGGTGTAACGGTTAATAGTCCAACGGTTTGTTCTAGTACATCTGCAACTGTTAGAGCAACTCCTTCGCTTCCAGGAACGTATACATATACTTGGACAGTACCTACAGGTGCAACAAATCCTGGAAACGTTCCGTCATTTACTGCAACAGTATCTGGGGCTTATAGTGTTGTATTGACACAAGTAAATTCATTTTGTAACTCGGATTTTGAAAGCCCAACTGGAATAGCAATGGGATCTTTAGGATTTATAAATCAAACTAACTTCCAATGTTGGAGAACCACTGCAACAGATGGAATGATTGAGGTTTGGACCAATGGAACAGAAAGTACGAATGCTTATTCAGGAACTCAATTTATAGAATTAAATGCCAATCAGGTATCTACACTTTATCAAGATTTATCAATTATTCCAGGATCATCTGTAAATGTTTCTTTTGCACATAGAGGGCGTTTCTCTGGAACAGATGTAATGCGAGTTGAAATTGGCCCAGTTGGCGGACCGTATGTTAGTTTAGGAAACTTCTCTGCTACTCCAAGTGCATGGGTATATAATAGTGTAAACTATACATTCCCGAATAATGGAATAACTAATTACACGATTAGATTTGTTTCAGTAAGTTCTGGATCAGGAAATCTTACGGTTGGAAATTTCATTGATGCAGTTTCAATTACTGGATTAGGATGTTCATCACTACCAGCAACTGGAAACGTATTAATAAGTACTGTTACAACACCTACTTTTACTCAGATTCCAAATTTATGTCAAAACAGTGTTGCACCTACTTTGCCTACGGTTTCTACAAATACTTTACCGATAACTGGAACATGGAATAGTGCCGTTAGTACGTCTAGTGCAGGAACGACGACTTATACATTTACTCCAGCTTTAAATCAATGTGCCACAACAACTACGATGCAAGTTATTGTTGCTCCATTGCCAGTAGCAACATTTAGTTATAATTTGGCTTCGTATTGTAAATCAGGTGCAAATCCTATTCTTGCCTTTTCTGGAGGAGGAGTTGCAGGGGTATTTAGTTCTACAACAGGACTTACAATAACTTCGGCAGGAACTATAGATTTAGCTACAAGTACGCCTGGAAATTATGTTGTAACAAATACTATTGCTACCACTGGAGTGTGTGGAGTTGTTACTGCTACATTTGCTATTACAATAACTGCCCCACCGGTAGCTACATTTAGTTATACCGCTTCGCCATACTGTAGCAATGCTGGAGATCCATCACCTACCTTTTCTGGAGGAGGAGTTGCAGGAGTATTTACCTCTACAGCGGGATTAAGTATTGATGCATCAACAGGTGTAATAAACTTAGCAGCGAGTACAGCAGGAACCTATACAGTTACCAACACTATAGCTTCGGCAGGTGGATGTGCAACTGTAATAGCAACTGCTCAAGTTACAGTAACGGTATTGCCAGTAGCAACATTTAGTTATAATTCGGCTTCGTATTGTAAATCCGGAGCAAATCCAATCCTTACCTTTACGGGAGGAGGAGTTGCAGGAGTGTTTAGTTCTACAACAGGACTTACAATAACTTCGGCAGGAGCTATAGATTTAGCTACAAGCACTCCCGGAAATTATATTGTAACAAATACGATTGCTGCCTCTGGAGGTTGTGGAGTTATTACTGCTACATTTACAATTACAATAACGGCCCCACCAGTAGCAACATTTAGTTATACCGCTTCGCCTTATTGTAAAAATGGTACAAATCCATCACCAACTTTCTCTGGAGGAGGAGTTGCTGGAGCATTTACATCTACAGTAGGATTAAGTATTAATACATCAACAGGTGTGATAAACTTGGCAGCGAGTACAGCAGGAACGTATACAGTTACCAACACTATTGCTTCGGCAGGAGGTTGTGCTACTGTAGTAGCAACTGCCCAAGTTACAATAACTACTGCGCCTCAAGCAACAATTTCATATAGTGACGCCTTTTATTGTTATAATGTTTTGGGTTATCAAATGGTAACTTTGACAGGAACAACTGGAGGAACATACAGTGCTTCACCTGCGGGATTAACAATAAGTTCTAATTCTGGATCAATTGTTCCAAGTACGAGTCAATCAGGAGCGTATACAGTTACCTATACAATACTTGCTTCTGGTGGTTGTCCACAATTAACCACCACTACCACTGTTACAATAATTCCTGAGATTTCAGTAGAATTAAGAGCAGTTTGTGACGGACCTGATTTTACTATTACCGCATTACCAGTAGCAGGTTCATTCAATCCTGCGACTGCAATTTATGAATGGACAGGACCTAATGGTTACACTTTTGGACCTTCTTCTAATCCGTCAATAGTTGTAGTAGTCCCAGGAACTTATATTTCAACGGTTACTTTTAATGGTTGTACACATGTAAATTCTCATTTAGTAAATAGCACAACATGTACTATCCAAAAAGGAATTTCTCCTAATGGAGATGGTGATAATGAAAACTTTATTCTTGGAGACGTAAAAGCACTTAGTATTTTTAACAGATATGGAGCTAAGGTTTACACCCATGGCCCAGACTATACTAATCAATGGCACGGACAATCTAATGGAGGAAGTGAACTTCCTGATGGAACTTATTACTATGTAATAACGAGAAATTCTGGAGAGTCTATAACCGGATGGATTTATATTAATCGATAAAAAAAGATTTTGTAAGTGCTGTTTACAATATTAACAGCACTTATACAATACTAAAACAAACCCTATGAAAAAATTACTTTTACTAGCCGTTATACTTTTAATGGCATTTATAGATGCTAATGCACAACAGGATCCACATTATACGCAATATATGTATAATATGAATGTTATAAATCCTGCTTATGCTGGATCAAAAGAAAACTTATCTTTTGGATTATTATATAGAAAACAATGGATAGAAATTGAAGACGCTCCAACTACCTTTTCATTTTCAGGATCTGCTCCAGTAGGGAAAAATGTAGGTTTAGGATTGTCTATAATATCAGATAGAATAGGGCCTGTAGAAGAAAATAATGTTTATGGAGATTTCTCTTACACCCTGAATTTGGGAGGCGAACGTCGATTGGCTTTAGGATTAAAAGCAGGAGTTACATTTCAAAAAATTGGGTTGCGAAGTATAATCCAACCAACGCTACCAGATCCAAATGATGGTGCTTTTCAAGAAGATACAAATAATACAAAATTGAATATAGGAACGGGATTATTTTATTACACAAATAAATACTATGTTGCTCTTTCCATTCCAAACATGTTAAATTCAGCACATTTAGATTACAATGGTGTAAAATACGGAACTGAAATTCAACATTATTTTCTTACAGGTGGATATGTTTTCGACATAAATGAAAACTTAAAATTCAAACCTTTCGCAATGATAAAATCGGCGTTTAATGCCCCAACATCTTTTGATATTTCTACCAATTTCTTGTATCTCGAAAAATTTGAAATGGGTGCAACTTATAGGCTGCAAGATTCATTTGGAGCGATGGTAAATTACGCTATTTCTCCTTCATTGAGAATTGGATATGCCTATGATCATATCATTTCTGATTTGAAAGTGACTACACCATCATCACATGAAATCATTTTGTTATTCGATTTGAATTTCCCGAAAAAAGTTTCACGTTCACCTAGATATTTCTAAAATAAAAACATCAATAATGAAAAATATATGTCTATTATTAAGTTTTGTGTTAATAAGCACAGCAACTTTAAAAGCCCAAACGAAAGAGACTGAAAGAGCCGATAAATTATTCAAGCAATTCGAATACTTAGATGCTAGTAAAGAATATTTAAAGCTTGTTGGCTCTGGAAAGAAAGAAAACTATATCTATAATCAACTTGCAGAAAGTTATTATAATATGTTCAATACAAAAGAGGCCATCAAATGGTATGCACTCTCAGTTACACAGCCACAAGACGCAGAGACTTACTTTAAATACGCTCAAATGCTTAAGGCCAGTGGGCAATATGAAGAATCAAATGCTCAAATGGCAATTTTTGCGGGTAAAACGCCAAAAGATTTGAGAGCTATTTCTTTTAATGAAAACCCTAATTATATCCCAAAATTGCTCAGCAAGAAAAAAGCATTTGAGATAAAAGCAATTTCAATCAATAGTAAAAAATCAGAATTTGGACCTATGTTAAGTGATGATAATGTTCTGTATTTTTCAAGTGCAAGAAAAATATCAAAAAAAACTACAGGTTGGAAGGATGAATCTTATTTAGATTTATACCAATCTATTTATACCGAAGACGGCGCGTTTAGCCCTGCAGTAGAAGTGCAAGTTTTGAATACCGATTGGCATGATGGTCCAGCAGCCGTTACTAGTGATGGAAAAACTATTTATTTTTCTAGAGACAGCCGTAATCTAAAAGATTTTGAAAATGTAAAAGACATTAACACTAAATTTAGTCAAATGTATCTTTTTAAAGCTACTAAAATTAATGACAAGTGGGCTAATGTTTTACAGCTACCTTTTAATAGCGCCAAATACTCTATGAGTAATCCGAGTATTAGTAAAGATGGAAAAACGGTGTATTTTAATTCAAACATGCCAGGGGGTATTGGAGGAAATGATATTTGGAAAGTAGATATAAAAGAGGGAGATGTTTATGGTACACCTGAAAACTTGGGGCCAAAAGTAAACACAGAGGGTAACGAACAATTTCCTTCAATTACAGATGATAACGTGCTTTATTTTTCTTCAAGTGCAAGACAAGGTCTTGGAGGTTTAGATGTTTATTCTATCAATTTAAATAAATCGGAAGAAGCTCAAAATGTTGGTAAACCTGTAAATAGTGAAAAAGACGACTTCTCCTTTTCATTCAATACAAAACACAATATAGGTTTTTTCTCTAGCGATAGAGAGGGTTCTGATGATATCTATACCGCAATTCCTTTATGTAGTGTTGAATCTACGATTGTTGTTACAAACGCAGCTACTGGACTAATATTAGAAGGCGCAAGTGTTGCAATATTAGACGACAAGAAAAATATAATTGAAACCAAAGATTCTGATGCTAACGGAAATGTTGAATATGTTTTAGAATGTGATAAAGACTATAGTCTTCAGGTTACTAAAGATGGTTTTGAAAGCGGAGTGTTTGTTATCGCTAAAAATAAAGGAGGGAAATTGAATGTTCCTGCACCACTTAATCCGATTGAAGTTATTATCAAAACTACAGAGGTTGTGTTAAACCCTATATTCTTTGAATTTAATAAAAGTAACATTACACAAGAAGGAGCTTTTGAGTTAGATAAATTAGTTCAAGCCATGAAAACCAATGATAAGCTAGTAATTTTTGCCAAATCACATACCGACAATAGAGGAAGTGATAAATTCAATATGATTTTATCTGAAAAGCGTGCTAAATCAACTGTTCAATATGTAATTTCGAAAGGTATCGATGCCGCTAGAATATCTGGAAAAGGATATGGTGAAAGTGAGCCTAAAGTTGACTGTAAAGAAAATTGCACGGAAGAAGAATATGCTCAAAACAGACGTTCAGAATTCTTAATCGTAAAATAAATAAGAAAACAAATTAGAATTAAAAATGCCCAAAATATTAGACTGAACCCAAAAGTTTGGACAAATTTATAATTAATTTTGATAATAATGAGCTCGATATTTTATCG
>JBIPNF010000025.1:0-17182 GCA_044373885.1 Flavobacterium sp.
GTACATGGCGCAATTGCACTTGCAGTTAAAGTCAAATAAATTGTTCCCGATTCACTAAGTTGAGAAGTATAGGTTGGATTTGTGGTATTTGTATTAATAAAAGCTCCCGTTCCACCATTTCTAACCCAACTAAAAGTATTAGAATTGTTGGAATTTCCCGGAATAACAACACTTTCACCTTGACAAATAACTTGTGCTGGTCCTGCGTTGGCAACTGGATTTTTTTGTATGGTCAATACCATAATATCTGTATCATTAGAACAACCCGATTGTGTTCCAGTAATAGTAAAAGTTACTGAACCAGCATTCACATCATTTGGACTCAATGTATAAATTGGATCTTCATTGTGAATATTATCAAATGAGCCCGAACCTGTCGTTGTCCAAGTAATAGAGGTTGTATTTGTTGCCGTTGCCTGCAATTGATAGGTTGCATTGCTTTGACAAATTGTAGCATCACCACCTGCAACAACACTTGGGATGGCGTTTATTGTATAAAGAACACTATCCGAAACTATTGGTCCACAACCGTTTATTGGAGTAACCGAAACCGTAAAAGTAACTGTAGTATTTAAATCTGTAGGAGCTGGAATATATATTGGGCTAATGGCCGTTGGATCAACAAAATTTCCATTTCCATTGGTTACTGTCCAAAGAATTGTTCCCACATTTTGAATTGTTGCATTTACATTTATAGAACCTTGACAAACTAGAGTATCTGCACCAGCATTTACAATTGGATTTTTTACAATAGTTAAAATAATACTATCTGTTGCAGGAGTACTACAAGGATTATTTCCAGAAGCACTTAATGTTAATGTTACTGTTCCGTTGGCAATATCTAATGTTCCCGGGATGTATGTTGGTGTTAGTGAATTGGCGCCAACTATTGTTCCATCCCCTGTTCCTTTTGTCCAAAGTATAGTACTGTTTACAATATTTTGACTCGCCGTTGGATTAAATGGAACTAAATAATTTGAACCCTGACAGATAATTGCCGATGGTGGTCCTGCATCCACTACCGGTGCTGGAGTTATCAACACAGAAACTGTATCGTTTGAACTTGGGCAAGTGGTATTTGAACTTGCTGTCAATGAAATTGCTATTGGGCCAACATAATTTAAATCACTCGCACTTGGCGTAAATATTGGAGTATATGGATTACTAAGGTCTAAAATTCCTGTGATTCCTGATGGTAAAGTCCAAACTAAATTGATAGCATTTAATGTTCCTGTAGCATTAATTTGAATAGGATTTGTTCCACAAGTAATAACATCCAAACCAGCATTCGCAATTGGTTTTTTATCAATTAATATAACAACATCTTGCGTATAAGTAGCAACGCAAGGAGTTAAACCAATAACTGATAACCGTAAAGTAACACTTCCCAAAACAACATCGGCAGCACTTGGAGAATATATTGGATTTAAAATAGTATTGTTGTCAAAACTTCCGGAACCTATAATTTTTGTCCAAACAAATGAGGCATACGGATTTACAATTGTAGCATTCAATTGCACTTGTGTTGTCGTTTCACAGATATTAAATTGTGGCGAACCTACAATGGTTAAAACCGGAATTGGTTGTACCGTGATTACCGTTTGGTTTGATTTTTTACAGCCTGTTGCTGTGGTAGTTTCTTCTAGAATATAGGTTGTTGAAACAGCTGGATTCACCGATGGATTTGAACTTGTAGAAATAAATCCTGAAGGAGTACTTGTCCAAGAATAGGTTGAACCAATGGTTGAATTAGAACCAATAGCAATTGAATTCCCTTCACAAATTGAAGTATTTGTAATAACTGAAGCGCTTGGGAGTGGGTTTACAATTACTTGAAATTGATCTTGTGCCGCACAACCAGTTGCAGAATTAGTTACGGTATAGGTATACGTTTGTGTTATTACTTGATTAAATGTAATGCTAACTTGGGGTAAAATACTTGAATATCCAATGTCTGATGTCAAGGAATAAGTATAACCTGCCACAAATGAATCACCAAACGTTTTTGTATCACCAAAACATACTTGCTGGTTTGGAAAATCAGTTACTACTGGCGTACTTTTAACAGTAATGGTTGCTATCGTGGAAAATACTGATGGGCAAACCCCATTTTGAACAACAACCCTATATAATGTTGTGGCTAACAAAGCTCCTGAAGTATACGTATTCGTTGTATTTATTATCGGAGCCCAATTGGCACCATTATCTACAGATTGTTCCCATCTAACAATTGTTCCTAAATAACCCGAAACAGTCATTATTCCGCTATTTTGACCCGAGCAAACAGAAGTTGAAGCAGATAAATTTCCTCCGATACTTTGGTCAACCACATCAATAAATGCAGGTGATGAATAATCAACGGGTGAAATTCCACTTTGCACCACGGCTCTAAAATACAATGGAGCTGTTAAATTTATGGCGGTATAAGTTGTACTTTGTATATTGAATGGAATGACATTTGCAGAAAAATCACTTACTGTTGACGATTCCCATCGTATTATACTTCCTGTGTAACCCGACAAAGTTAAAACTGTAGAATTTATTCCAAAACAAACCGTGGTCGTTCCCGAAACAGAACCTCCTGATGAATTTGGAAAAACAGAAACATTTACAGCAGTTCTAGCTATACTTTCGCAACCATTAATTGTTTGAGAAGCATAATAAATTCCAGTAGTTAATAATGTAGTACTTGAAATTGCTGTTCCTCCCACGGCATTGGCATACCAAATTGGAGTTCCAGAACTAACAATTTGCAAATTGAAAACCGTTGCATTGGCTGAAGCTAAAAAAGACTGTGCATTTGCAATTGGCGCTGATGGAGATACTATTTGACTATTAATTACTACTGAACTTGAAAGGACTGAAATACAACCGCTCGCATTGGTTACGGTATAATTGTAAGTCCCTGTTGGCAAACCTAAAATAGTAGTACTACTTCCAGTTCCAGAAAACAATACCCCATCTGGACTTCTTGTTATTGTCCAATTTCCTGAAGGCAATCCGCTTAAAGTCACACTACCATTTGGAGTTGTACAAGTCGGCTGAACAATTAAACCTAAAATTGGGGCGCTCTGAATAGGAACGGTATCAATAACAACATTTTGAGATGGTGAAGAACTACATATCCCATTAGTAACTGAAAAAGTATAAGTCCCTGTTGCTAAATTTATGACTGTATAAGTGTTTCCTGTATTTGTATAGGTTTGTCCTCCAGGTAATTTTGTAATCGTCCAATTTCCAGTTGGTAACCCACTCAAAACAACACTTCCTGTAATTGTTGTGCAACTAGGTTGTGTTATAGTACCAACAGTTGGAATGGTTGGAATGGTTGGAGCTGCATTTATTGTAACTGCCGCATTTGCAGAAGTACATAAATTGGCATCTTTAACAGAAAAAGTATATGTTCCCGAAGGTTGATTGTTTAATGTATATGTAGCACCAGAACCATTATATGAACCTGGGTTAATTGTCCAGTTACCAATTGTTGGCAAACCAGAGAACTGAATTGTCCCTAAATTAGAAACACAATTTGGTTGCACTACATTCAATATTGGGGTTGTTGGCAAGGCATTTACAGTAACTAAAACTGAATCGGTATTAAAACAGCTATTTGTTCCTAAACCCGTAACGGTATATAAAGTTGTAGTTGATGGAACAAAAGTCACATTATTAGTAACCGCATTATTCCAAGAATATGAAGCTACTCCTGTTCCCGCACCTATTAAGGTCACAGGTAATCCAGAACAAACTGCTCGGTCTAATCCCGCATCAACTGTTGGCAAAGGCCTCACTGTCACTGTAGTTGTAGCTGTTCCAACACAACCATTATTATCAGTTGCATTTACAGTATAAGTTGTTGTAATTGATGGATTTAAACTTATTGAAGCATTTGTTCCAAGTCCCCCATTCCAAGAATAAGTACTAGCACCTGAAGCGGTTAACGTTGTACTTTCATTCGCACAAATTGAATTTATTCCTGAAATTGCTATCGTAGGTACTGAGTTAATTAATGCAGATACCGAACTTACTGAAGAACAACTATTACTATCCGTACCTTTAATATAATACGTTCCCGAAGTTGCTACCGCATTTGGATTTGTCAACGAAGTTGTTGCTGCCAAATTTGTAAAATAAGTATATGTTAAATTTAAACTTGAACCCGTTGTAATGGAAGTCGAAGTTAAATCAATCGTATTCGGTGTACATACAGAAGCTGGATTTGTTACTAATACCGTTGGGGATGCATTTACAACAAAATTCACAGCAGTACTACATCCATTGGTATTGGTATATGTAATTATTGTTGTCCCAGGAGAAATACCTGTAACAAAACCGGTATTAGAAATGGTTGCAATTCCTAAATTGGATGACTGCCAAGGAGTTGTGGCTGGAGTTAAAGAGCCTGACAATGTAGTAGTTGCACCATTACAAACCGATAAATTTCCTGTAATTGTTGGCAAACTATTTACCGTTATGGTTATCGTATTAGAATATACAATTGGACATCCTGAATTTTGAATAGCAACTCTAAAATAAGTAGTTTGGGTTAATCCACCTGATTGATAAGTTGCAGCTGTATTTGCAATTGAAGTCCAAGGTGCGCCTCCAGTGATTGAAGATTCCCAGTTCAAAATTACCCCTCTATATCCTGTTAATGATAATACAGCACTAGTATTTCCAGAACATACTGACCCGTTGCTTGACAATGTCCCTCCAAGACTTTGTGGGGCAACATCAATTGTGAAATTTATTGGAGTTCCAACACATGTCTGAAATGTTGGCGTTACTGTAAATATAGAAGTAAGTAAACCATTTGTAGCATTAACTGCTGTAAAAGAAGGTATCGGAGATGTAGTCCCTGAATTTGTGCTTAATCCTATTGCGGCATTATTATTTCCAATCCAAGAAAATGAAGTTCCAGTTCCAGAATTAGGATAGGAAGCAGTTAGAATAATTTGATTAATAGTTGTTCCCGCACAAACTGAAATAGAAGAAATTGGATTTACTACTGGTCTTGGATTTATTGTTATTGTATAATTTTTTGGAGTACCCGAGCAACCATTTATTGAAGGTGTAACTGTAACACTACTTGTTATTGGTTCCAGAGTTGCATTTAAAGCAGTGAAAGTTGGAAGATTTCCTACTCCATTTCCAATTAAACCAATCGCCGTATTTGTATTTGTCCAAGAAAATTCTAAAGAAGTTGGTGTTGTTGGAACAGTTGGCGTTCCAGATAATACTATTTGTGGAGCTGTTGTTCCAACACAATAAGATAAATTTGGTAAAACATTTGAAACTGTGGGTTCGATATAAGTAAATAAAATTGTAGAAACTATTCCATCAACTGTAAAAAAACCAGATGCTACCCCACAAGGAAGTGTGACTTTTAATTCGGTTGCAGATTCAAATTGAATATTTGCTGTTGGAATTGTTACAGTACCCAACAATACTGTTGATGATGGTGTAAACCCTATACCCGTTATAGTTACAACAGTACCAGCATGTCCTGAAGTTGGTGAAATTCCACTTACAGAAAACCTACTAAAATTGATAATTTCATCAGAATGTGCTGCATTTATATTTAACGTTTCAGAAGAAACATTATGGGTTATTAACAATAATGCAAATATAAGGATAGCCCTGAAAAAAGTTAAAATTTTCATAATGAGGGGTTTATGGTAAATTAATGATATAATAAGTAACAAATTTAATGATTTTTGTTAATAACTACAAATATTGTGAGTACTATCCATAATTTTAAAAACTTCAGGGTATACTCTTTAAAAAAAAACTCAATCATAAATGATTGAGTTCTTAAAGTGATTGAATAATAATTTTACTTATAATACTTCTTGTATTTTGGATAAGAAAGCACCCCAATAATAGCAATTCCAGCTAAAGATTGCCAAATCCAATTTAAGGAATTGGCTTCACCACTTGCATATGAATGTAACCCTACGAGGTGAAAATTCACCCCATAATAGGTAAATAATATCGATACAAAAGCAAACATACTCATTAAATTAAATACCCATTTACCTCTAAACATTGGAACAAATCTAGAATGAATAACAAATGCATATATCATAATACTAATTAAAGCCCAAGTTTCTTTTGGATCCCAACCCCAATAACGTCCCCAGCTCTCGTTTGCCCATTGTCCGCCAAGAAAGTTTCCTATGGTTAACATGACCAATCCAATTGTCAAGGCCATTTCATTGATGTAAGTAATTTCTTTGATATTCAATGCCATCACTTCTTTATTTTTATCATTGGTAAAGAAAATCAGAATTAATGAAACAAATCCTAAAATCATTCCCAATGCAAATGGACCATAACTCGCAACAATTACTGCAACGTGAATCATCAACCAATAGGAATTCAATACGGGTTGTAAGTTAGCAATATCTGGATCAATCCAATTCATATAAGCAGCCATCAATATCATTGCCGTTACAAATGCCGATGAAGCCACGGTTAATTTAGATTTTCTATCGAATGCCAAACCAAAAAACATCGTCGCCCAAGCCACATAAATAATCGATTCATAAGCATTACTCCAAGGCGCATGACCTGAAATATACCAACGAGCTATCAATCCAAGTGTATGTAAGGCAAATAATAATCCAATGAAAACATGCATACTATTCACCGAAACCACCATAAACTTGTTGTCTTTGAATATTTTAACAATCGTGAGTAACAACATTAAAACGCCCGCAATCATATATAAATAAAATAACTTTTTGAAAACGTCATATTTATTGTAAACAATTTCGGCTGTGATTTTATCCTCACTTGGCATCACTTGAGCACCAAATTTTCGTTGGTATTTCTTAATCCCTTCTAAATAAAAATCAACATCTTTATAGGTGTTTGTTTCACTCGCATTTTTCAACGAGTTTAAATAAAGTGGGACAATTTGAGAAGTAAATATAGAATCCATTCCCTTTAAACCTGCGTGGCTTAATTCCAAATGAGAAACCCATTTATTGTTTTCGTCCTTTGGAATTGGAAAAATACGAAGAATACTTCCCGATGTTGCTTGGTTGAATAAATTTATTTTTTTATCCGTTTCCACAAAATCTTTTTCAAAATTATTTGGATTGGCAACTTTATAAGCTTCATCTAAATAAGGCGATAATTTATAGTTTCCTTTTTTATCAAAAAACGCAATAAAAGGAGCGTATTGTTCTGTTTTTTCGATACCAATAATTTTTCTGATACTATCATTTCCAGCTTTTATATAAATCAATGGAACTTCATACCAAGCCGTTGGGAATTGAGTCATTGACAGGAATACCTGATCCGAATTCATTCCATTATACGTGTCTTTATGACTCACTTTTCGTAATAATTCCGACGAAAAAGTATTCACAGGCTTCATTCTTCCACCAGCATCTTGAATTACAAGTCTCCCAAATTTTGCTGCATGTTCCTCGCTAACTTTAAATTTAAAAAGTAACGAATCAATTTGTTTCACTGATATTGGTTGGTCTTCCTTGTGTTGAGAAAACATACTACAACTTAATAGTAACAACAGTATCGTAATCAATTTTGATTTTTTCAATTTTACAACTTCTAATTTTCGCTTCAAATCTGCAAAACGAGAATGCTTTGTAAAAAGTATCATCATTAGACCAAAATATAACAATGAATATCCAATATACGTAATTAGAGATCCCCAATAATCATGGTTTACAGATAATACAGTTCCTTTTTCGTCAGGATCAAATGAAGATTGAAAAAAACGATATCCTTTGTGGTCTAAAATATTATTCATAAAAATTTTAGCGTTAAATTTTGAGGTAGAATCTTGAACGGTAACATCACTTTCAAAAGAAGAAAAACTCTTTTCAGTTCCGGGATATTTGAGAGCTTTGAAGTCATTCAATTTAATTTTAAATGGTAAAATATAGGCTTTACTTCCAAAGAAAAAGGTGTATTCTAACTTACCAATTTTCACCACTTTCGATTCCCCTATTGTTCCTTTTGTCCCCAAAAGCGTAACTTCTTTATCTTGACCCTCAGCATTTAGATTTAAAACCAAAGCATCTTCGTGCGTTTTGGCTTTGTAATCGTTTTTTGCAGAATACCCGATAACGCCTTTCACAGCAGGATCTGGAAATACAAATTGTGTTCCGCCCACATTATATAACGATCGCATCATCAACGGTTGAACAACATCTTTTGCAACAGCTCCTTTCAATTTGTCGGCCATGCGCATAAATTGTCCTTCAAAAGGAGTTTGAATAGTGGAAGAACTGTCAGTAATTGTAATATTTGTAGCGCCTTTTACATATTTATTTAATGAAAAAAGCATGTTGTGAATGTTCTGAACTTCTCCCTCTTTTAGAAAATGTTCGTGTCGGGTTCCATCGCCTGATTCTACCATTTTAAAATACAAAACACCTTTCGTATCTGGCTTAATCATTTGCTTGGCTCCTAACAAATAGTCTTTGAAAGAAATTTTGAAATTGGTTGTATCAAAATTATTTGAAATACTGAAATTATTATTAGTAACTGGTGAAAGCAACAATGATTTCTCAAAAACACGACGCTTCATTTGCCCTTGATAATCACCATCTACAAAAACTGTAAGAAACATTTTATCAGAATAAAACTGATTTTCAGCTGCACCTTCTCGAATCGGCATCATACCTTCATAGCTGATATATCGGGTTATAAATGCTCCTGACAAAGTAAAAATAAAAGAAACGTGAAGAATCAAAGTCGCCCATTTTTCTTTTCTTAAAAGTTGGTAACGTTTAATATTCCCGGCAAAATTTACAAGAAACATACCCATAATTACCTCAAACCACCATGCATTATAAACCCAAATTCGAGCCGTATCGGTATTGTATTTGCTCTCGATAAATGTTCCACAAATCATTGCAATTGCAAATGATAAAAATAAAAAAGCCATTAATCGCGTTGAAAACAAAAAGGAAACTATTTTTTTATCCATTATAGAAGAATTTTCTTTTAAAGTGGTACAAAAGTAATCCAAATTTGTTGAATTATTTGTTTCAACAACTGATTTAAGTGTTTTTTAAGTGATGTTTATAAAATATCTTAAAATCTAAATAGTTGAAAAAAAATCAATAATTTAGCCAAATGATAAAAGTGAGTATTATTGGTTCTGGAAACGTAGCGCAACATTTGATTATGGCACTACAAAATTCCATTATTAATGGTGCCGAAATTGAATTGGTTCAAGTATTTGCAAGACAAAAAACAACGTTATCTCAATTGTTAGATTTCAACAAAATTACTGATGATTGGACAACTTTGGCGGATGCCGATTTATATATAATTGCCGTTTCAGACGATGCAATTTCAACTATATCAGAACAAATTCCTTATAAAAATAAATTAGTTGTACATACTTCTGGTGGTACTTCATTGGAAGCCATAGCATCTAATAATCGAAAGGGCGTTTTTTATCCATTGCAAACTTTTTCAAAAAACAAAGCGGTCAATTTCAGAACTATTCCAATTTGCATAGAAAGTCAAAATGCTTCCGATTATCAATTATTACAAAACGTTGCGCAAGCTATGTCGGATTCGGTTTTTGCAATTAATTCTGAACAACGAAAAGCGTTGCATGTAGCAGCTGTTTTTGTAAATAATTTTACCAATCATTTGTACAAAATTGGAAATAATATTTGCATAGAAAACAATGTACCTTTCGAAATATTAAAACCTTTAATTCAAGAAACTGCCGAAAAAATTAAGCAGCTTTCTCCAAATGAAGCACAAACTGGCCCTGCAATTCGTAATGATATTGAAACAATAAATGCTCATTTGTCCTTTTTATCAGATGAAAATCAAAAAAATATTTATAAAATTTTAACCCAATCTATTCAAAATAATGGCAAAAAGTTATAAGGAAATAATGAATGAAATTACTACGTTTATTTTTGATGTAGATGGTGTTCTTACTGATGGTTCGGTGCACATTTCCCCAACTGGCGAGATGCTTCGAACGATGAATATTCGAGATGGTTTTGCTATGAAAGCAGCCATCGAAAGTGGCTATAACGTGTGTGTCATTTCTGGCGGAAGCAATGAAGGCGTTCGAACCCGATTGAGAAATCTTGGTATTACAGACATTTATATGGCAACTCCTGACAAAGTAGAAACGTTCAAGGAATATTGCGAATTATATACTATTTCACCCGAACAAGTGTTATATATGGGCGACGATATTCCCGATTTTCATGTAATGCAATTAGTTGGATTACCAACATGTCCACAAGATTCAAGTCCGGAAATTAAAGGTATTTCAAATTATATTTCACATAAAAATGGAGGGAAAGGTGCTGCTCGCGATGTAATTGAGCAAGTGATGAAAGTACATGGAAAATGGCATTTGTATTACAACGGAAAACACGATTAATGATTATTATACAAAATTTAAAATGTTGAATTTACTTAAATTAATACGCTACCAAAATCTGCTGCTTATTGCTCTTATGCAATTGATCTTTAGATACGGTTTTTTAAAATTTCAAAATGTACCCTTATCACTTGCCGATTGGCAATATATATTATTGGTAATTTCTTCCATTTGCATTGCAGCTGGAGGAGTAATTGTTAATGCTATTTTTGACCAAGAAACGGATTTCGAAAACCGTCCTGATTCCGTGATTGTAGGAAGACACATTACAGAAAGTAAAGCCTATAATTTATACGTAGCATTTACTTTTATAGGCGTTGCCATTGGTTTCTATTTATCAAATGTGATTGAAAGGCCTAATTTTGCAATTATTTTTATTCTTATCGCATCAACACTTTATTTATATGCCACAAGTTTAAAACAAAGCTTACTCATTGGAAATATAATCATTGCATTGTTACTTTCTGCAAGTATTTTAATCATTGGACTTTTTGATTTATTACCCGCAACTTACGATGGGAATAAAGCCATAATGGGCTTGCTTTTTAGTATTTTAATAGATTATGCTGTTTTTGCTTTTATAATCAATTTTATTCGTGAAATCGTGAAAGATATTGCAGCTATCAATGGTGATTTAAGTCAGGGAATGCATACTTTACCAATCCTTATTGGCGTTCCAAAAGCAAAAAATGTTGTTTTTGTATTGAGTTTCATTCCCGTAATTTGTGTGTTTTATTACTTAAAAGTATATATATTTGAAGGAAATTTAATAATCAGTTCAATATACGGACTGGTTTTCATAGCAAGTCCCCTACTCTATTTTACTATAAAAGCTTGGTCTGCAAAAGAACCAAAAGATTTTTATCATTTGAGTACAATCTTGAAATGGATACTGTTTTTCGGAATTTTATCGATTTTGGTAATTCGTTTAAATATGAAAAATAATGCTTAAATCGATTTTAAAAAAGTATAAAATTATTTTGGCTTCAGGTTCTCCAAGAAGACAGCAATTTTTCAAAGATTTAGACTTGGATTTTGAAATTCGATTGAAAGATATTGAAGAAATTTATCCAGATGCTCTAAAAGCAGAACAAATTACCAACTTTTTAGCTGAATTAAAAGCCAATGCATTTGAAGGAGAACTAAACAAAAATGAAATTTTAGTCACTAGTGATACTATTGTTTGGCATAAAAATAATGCGTTAGGAAAACCAAAAGACTATGAAGATGCCTTTGAAATATTAAAATCTTTATCCAATGATACACACGAAGTTATCACTTCAGTCTGTTTCAAAACGACAGAAAAAACAACCACTTTCCACGAAGTTACCAAAGTTACATTTAATGCTTTGAGCGATGAAAGCATTCATTACTATTTGGAAAATTACAAGCCGTTTGATAAAGCTGGAGCCTATGGAATCCAAGAATGGATTGGTTTTATTGGCGTTTCAAAAATTGAAGGTTCTTATGCCAATGTGATGGGAATGCCAACCGATAAAGTGTATGAATATTTACTTGAATTTGTTTGAAAATGCAATCAATGATTACCTATCCAAATAATCTATTTTTAATAAGGTAAATTTGTATTGTAAAAACAGTTCGGCATCTGAAAATGAATTTACTGATTAATATTTTTTTGTTAAAAGTTATCACTTTCAGGATAAAATCTGCACAAATTTTCTTAAATTTAAAATGATTAAAAAAATTTAATAATCCAAATAAATTATATGAAAGATACCATGCAATTCCCATTTTATGCAAAGCTTACTTTTGTATTATTAAGCTTAATTTCCATTTTTACCATTTTATATTTAGGACAAAATATAATTGTTCCCATATTGATGTCATTGTTTTTTGCAATTTTATTACTTCCGATTGCACATTTTCTAAAAGAAAAATGGCACTTTCCTCTTGTGGCAGCCGTAACTTGCACAGTTATCTTTTTTGTTATGATGGTAATTGGAATCTTGTATTTTATTTCGTGGCAAATAAGCGATATTGCGAATGATTGGGATTCAATTCAGACAAATCTCTCCATTCATTTTGATAGCTTTCAAAAATTTATAAGTGCAAATTTTAATGTAAACAATGCTGAACAAAAAGTTTTAATAGACGACGCTTCAAAAAACCTACTAGAATCTGGAAAAAACATCATCGGAACTTCCCTAGTTTCGTTTTCCGATATTGTTTTAAATATGACTTTAATTCCAATTTACATATTTATTTTTTTATTATATAGGACATTATTTATTACTTTTTTATCCAAATTATTCCAACCAACATACCACGAAAAACTTCAAGATATTCTTTATCAAATTAAAGTTTCGGTGCAAAGTTATATTATTGGGCTTTTAATAGAACTTGTTATAGTTTCTTCATTAACAACCGTTGGCTTTATGATTATTGGCGTAAAATACGCTATTGTTTTAGGATTAATTACTGGGATTCTTAACTTAATTCCCTACATAGGGATTTTGTTTGCCGGGATTTTAAGCATTGTTGCAACATTAACTGCTTCTCCTGATTTAACCTTAATTACCGGTGTATTAATTATTGTTATTGTAGTTCAACTCATAGACAACAACATAATTGTACCAATGATAGTTGGGTCTAAAGTGCAAATTAATGCTTTTGTATCCATTGTTGGAATAATAATCGGTGGAGTTATTGCTGGCTTTTCAGGAATGTTTTTGGCAATGCCAATTATTGCAATTCTAAAAGTGATCTTTGAAAGAATAGAATCGCTAGAACCATGGGGCTATTTGATGAGTGATCAAGCACCAAAGAGCTATTCATGGAAAAAAAATACCAGTCCTGGAATTGAAAAACCTGTTGAAGTTATAACTTTTAAAAAACCTATTATTCATAATATCACAATCGATTCCGATGAAATTGATTTGAATTGAACTTTATTTATTGACAACAAACCTTACAATTAATTTATATCCAGAAAAAATTAGTTCTTCGTTACTTTTCATTACCGCTTATACTCATTACAATACCATTTATTACTTTGTGTTTGCAATATCAAAACTTATTGATGAAATTTAAAAAAAATTAGAGATTTCAATTACAAAATAAAAAAAAGAGTAGTAGCCAATCATTTTTTTTGAAAATTTTAGTAGATTTAAAATTCTTTAAAGAATTTTTTCATTCAAAAAAACTACTACTCTTTTATTATTTTAATACGATTAATGATTAAATTACAATGGTATTTCTATAGTGTATTTCTTTCTGTTTTTATTTTCTAATTTAGAATCACGCAACCAAGGATTATAAATTTTTAATATTTTATAATTAATTCCTTGACTAATAGCTAAATCTGCTAAGTTATTTACCGTACTATCAATTTCTATTTTTCGTGTTGGATGTAATTCATATAATTCTTGCTTTGGAATATCAAATCCAAATTTTTCAGGATTTTTCATAATTTCCTTCAATGCCAATATTCTAAAAACATAACGAGACGTTTCATCATTTAACAATAAATCATAATAATTACTGACTTTTTGAATTTCTATTTGCTTGTTAACCCCCGTCATTCCTCCATTATAAGAAGCTGCAGCCAAAGTCCAAGAACCAAACTTTTCCTTTGCTACCAATAAATATTTACAAGCAGCTTGAGTAGATTTCTCCAAATGATACCGCTCGTCAACGAAATCGTTAACTTCCATCCCTTTTTCCTTTGCCGTTTCAGGCATAAATTGCCAAACTCCTTTTGCTCCGGAACCTGAAACTGCATTTATCAAAGCACTTTCAATTACAGCCAAATACTTAAAATCATCGGGGACTCCATTTTTTTTTAATATTGGTTCAATTATAGGAAAAGCTCGATTCGCTCTTTTTAAAATTAACGTAGTTGAAGCATGCAGATTGGCATTGACCAACAATTCTCTATCAAAACGTTCATTTACATCTGGAATATTTAAAGGGGTTTTTTCTCCTGCAAAATCGGCTACAATAGGAAAATAATAAGCCGTTCCCTCGTGTGTGATTTTGTTTTTATTTTCAAAAGAAATAGCAAAAATCGAAATTCCGCTTACTATAATAATTGAGGTGATAATTACTGCTTTTTTAATCCAATTCATATTGTATATTTTTAATACTGTAAACCTACAAAAAAATCAAACAGATTCTAATTCTTCACCCAAGATTATTTTAGGTAAATTAGCATTGAACCATTTGAATTTAGTCAATATCATTATGTGTGTTCCGCCTTTTACAACAATACATTTTTGAATATTTTTTATTGGAAAAACTTCATCCGCATCACCGTGAATATGAATCATGTTCTTTACAATCTCAGTTCTATCCCATAATATTATTTTTTCGATTGCCCAATCCAAATATTTTTTATCCCGAACAGAAAGAAACTTTTTGTACAATTCAAATCGCTGTTTTACCTTATCTCCAAAAGAAAATAGCGCCAAATTTTCAATATTTGAAATCAGGTTTGTTGGAAAAAGTTTGTATGCCTTTGTAGTTTTAGCAACCTTAAAAGCAGTTGGAAATTCCAAATTGCTTTTCACACTTGAGATAATAATAATTTTTCTAACATCTAAAAATTGTGCCATTTCTTGCACTAAAATACCACCGAAAGAAACGCCAATTAAAATAGGGTTTTCATGGGTCACTTTTTTAGAAATCCTTTTTGCATATTCCAACAAAGACTCATTATTTATGGGTAATTCCCACTCTAAAAGAATTGTTTCGAAAACTTCGATTGGAAGAGCAATTCTTTCAAATATTGAAGAATTTGCTGCTAATCCTGGCATAAAATAAACTGGAATTTTACTCATATAAAATGATTTAACAAACTAAAACTGAAACAATAGAAATTTATCACGAAATTTGTATAAAATTAAATCATTAATTGGAAAAATAAACCGTTTCCTTTACAATTATGAATAAATTATGACAACACAATTATTTAAAGCTTCTGAGCGCGGTACCGCAAATTTCGGATGGCTAAATGCCAATTATTCCTTTTCTTTTGCTAATTATTTCAATCCGAAAAGAATACAATTTGGAATGCTTCGTGTTTTAAATGACGATACAATTGCGCCAGGAATGGGATTTGGAACGCATCCACATGAGAACATGGAAATTATTACCATTCCACTTGAAGGCGCTTTGAAACACCAAGACAGCATGGGGAACGAAGGTACAATTAGCTATGGTGAAGTGCAAGTTATGAGTGCTGGAACTGGAATCCAACATTCTGAAGTCAATGCAAGTCAGTCAAATCAATTAAAATTATTGCAACTGTGGGTTTTTCCTGATACCGAAAATGTAACCCCAAGATACGAGCAAAAGTTTTTCGATCTTGAAAAAAATAAGAACTCATTTTTAAATATTGTCTCTCCAAAAGACTCAAATGATGGAAATGCACTTTGGGTGCACCAGAAAACTTTTTTTAATTTAGGGGTTTTTGAAACTGGTAAAACAAGTTACAAACTCAACTTTACCGATAATAGTGTTTATTTGTTTCTAATTGACGGCGAAATTATGGTTGAAAATCAGACATTAACAGCAAAAGACGCCATTGGAATATCCGATTTTAGAGAATTTGATATTGAAATTTTACAAAAAGCCAAAATTCTGATAATCGAAATACCAACCAAATAAACTAACTATTTTTATGGAAGCTCAAGAAATTATGGAAATTAAAGACAATGCCTTTTCAAGACAATTCGAAACCTTTTTAGACGGGAAAATGATATTATTAGAATATTCTTTTCAAGAGAAAAAGATATTTCTAACAAAAATTCAAACGCCCGATAACTTTGACAATGAAGCTTTCATAAATGATTTTCTGAAAAATATTATGGAAATCGCCTACGAAAGAAAACTAAAAGTAGTACCGATTTTACCAAAAATAGCGGCTTTTTTTAAAAAAAACCCTACCTATAAAGATTTGCTGCCTCCAGGAATTAAGTTGTAATATTACTTTTAAAAAACTCCAATCGTACACTTCCGTCTTCATCAATTTTGGTAAGATTAATTTTGTGCAAGGTATTTACTAATTCAGGATTCCAAGGCGTTTTCACTTTTACATAGTTTTCTGTAAACCCGTGAATGTAACCGCCTTTATTTTCGCTTTCAAATAATACAATTCTATCAGTTCCCAATTGACTTTCATAAAAAGCGCGTCGTTTTTTTACTGATAATCCTCGTAACATTTTACTTCTTTTGGCGCGAACATTTGCAGGAACAACGCCTTCCATATCGGCAGCTTCGGTATTATCACGTTCAGAATACGTAAAAACGTGCAAATAGGAAATATCCATTTCATTCAAAAAATGATAGGTTTCCAAAAAATGTTCGTCAGTTTCACCAGGAAAACCAACAATTACATCCACACCAATGCAAGCATGTGGCATCACTTCCCGAATTTTATTCACGCGCTCAGTATATACTTCTCTCAAATAGCGACGCTTCATTAATTTCAAAATTTCATTACTCCCTGATTGCAACGGAATATGAAAATGAGGCACAAAAGTCCTGCTTTTAGATACAAATTCTATGGTTTCATTTTTCAATAAATTAGGCTCAATAGACGAAATTCTCAAGCGTTCAATTCCCTCCACTTTATCCAATTCCTTAACCAATTCTAAAAAAGTATGCTCGTGTTTTTTATTCCCAAATTCACCCTTTCCATAATCCCCAATATTCACCCCTGTCAAAACGATTTCTTTGATGTTTTGTTCTGAAATTTCTTTTGCATTTTTCAATACGTTTTCTAAAGCATCACTTCTCGAAATACCTCGTGCCAAAGGA
>JBIPNF010000001.1:0-51357 GCA_044373885.1 Flavobacterium sp.
CTTTATAAGCACAATAAAAGTAAATAAAATATTTTTTAAGTAACTGTTAATTAACTATTTGCAAGTAGGAATAGTTCTTTTTTTGGAAATATTCTAGTTAAAAACACACTATGCTTTTTGAGTAGCATTGAAGTTATTCTAGGAACGTTTTTAGCCCTGATAGCAGCGGTATCCTGCGCTTTTTTGCGCAGATATAGCGAATAGCAGGAAATAGCTCCTAATAAAAACTCAAAAGATTTCGATTACAGAAAATATAATTGTTAATTTGTGACTTCTAATTTAGAGTGGTATGTTGAAAAATAATTTGAAATATATTTTGGTTTTGCTGGTATTAACGGTAATTGGGTGCGCCAAAAGGGGCTCGATTTCTGGCGGATTGAAAGACACGATTGCGCCGGTTTTGAAAGCGAGTTTTCCGAAAAATTTCAGCGTGAATTTTAAAGGAAGTGAAATTAATTTGACTTTTGATGAATATGTAAAACTGAAAAATGTCACGAAACAGTTGATTATTTCTCCGCCAATGAAGGCCACACCTGTAATTTCTCCACTGACGGCGAGCCGAATTATTAACATAAAAATCAAAGATACGCTTCAGGAAAACACGACCTATAGTTTTAATTTTGGGCAAAGTATTGAAGATAATAATGAGGGAAATGCTTATAAACAGTTCAAATATGTGTTTTCGACAGGGGCATTTATTGACTCGCTAAAAGTGGGCGGAACAATAAAAGATGCGCTTAATAAAAAAGAAGATTCGTTCGTTTCGGTAATGTTGTATGAAGTAAATGAGAAATTTACGGATTCGGTGGTTTATAAATCGGTTCCAAGATATATTACGAATACGTTGGACAGTTTGAAGACTTTTGAAATTGAGAATGTAAAGGCTGGAAAATATCTTTTGGTGGCGATGAAAGATGTGAATAGCAACAATAAATTCAATCCTAAAGAAGACAAAATTGGGTTTAGAAAACAATATGTTACGATTCCGAATGACAGTTTATTTGAGTTAAAATTATTCAAAGAAGTGTTGCCGTTTAAGGCGGTTAAGCCTGTTCAAGCATCGGGAAATAAATTGTTTTTGGGTTATGAAGGGAAGCCAAAAAATCTAAATGTCGTTTTGAAAAATGGAAATGAGATTCTACCTACAATAATTACAAAATTTCCTGTGAAGGATTCGGTTCAAGTTTGGTTTAAACCAATAAAAGCTGATTCGCTGAATTTGGCAGTGACCAATGGAACGTATAAAGCCAATTTTAATTTCAAAATTAAAGCGCAGAAAAAGGACACTTTGAGTTTTTCGGGTAAGTCGAGTTTGGGATTATCGAAAAAGGATAAATTCACGATTACGGCTTCGCGACCTTTGATAAAATTTGATAAATCAAAAATTAAAGTGATTGATAAAGACTCGGTGAGTGTTGCTTTTACGACAGATTATGATGTTTATAATCAAGAATTAAAATTTGATTTTCCAAAAGAGCCACTACAAAGTTATAAATTCCAACTTTTTCCGGGTGCATTAACGGATTATTTGGAGCAGAAAAACGACACATTAAACTATAAAGTGACAACAAAAAATACCGGTGATTACGGCAATTTGCGAGTGAATTTGACCAGTGTAAAACATTTTCCAGTACTCGTTGAATTGACGAATGAGAAAGGCGATGTTGTGGCTTCTGAATATTCTGAGAAAGAGACTTCTGTTGAATTTACATTTCTAGAACCTGCGAAATATACATTGCGCGTTATTTATGATGTAAATGGAAATAAGGAATGGGATTCGGGAAATTTCTTAGAAAAAAGACAGGCAGAAGAAGTGATTTATTTCCCCAAAGAAATTGATGTTCGCGCCAATTGGGATGTGGATCAGGGATTTGATTTAGGGAAATAATTCCAATTATACCATTTTAAACGCATCCCGATCATTCAAAAAACCAAATTTTTGACGGTTTTCTAAAAGTGTGTTTTTGTCTAAATTGGCAATGAAAACACCCTCTTTTTCTTGGGGTTCGACAAGGTAATTCCCAAGAAAATCTATTGCTTGAGAACGACCAGAATAGTCGTGAAGGTTTTGGTCGGTGCCAATTCTATTTACGCCAATAGTGTAACACATATTCTCGATAGCGCGTGCTTTTAGTAAGGCATCCCAAGCGTTTATTCTGGGTTTTGGCCAGTTGGCAACGTAAATCAAAACATCATACTCTTCGGTGTTTCTTGCAAAAACCGGAAACCGCAAATCGTAACAAATCAGTGGACAAATTTTGAATCCTTTGTATTCAATTATGATTTTCTTCGTTCCAGAAGTATAATTTTCGTCCTCGCCAGCAAGCGTAAACAAGTGCTTTTTATCGTAGGTTTTAACTTCTCCCGACGGGAATACAAATACCAACCGATTGTAGAAATTTTCGTTTTCTTGAACTACTAAACTTCCTGTAATAGCGGAATTTTTAGCTTTGGCCAATGCTTGTAACCACAAAAGGGTTTCGCCTTGCATGATTTCGGCAACTGATTTTGGATTCATGGTAAACCCCGAGGTAAACATTTCTGGAAGCACAATCAAATCGATATTTTCAGTTATGGCATTGATTTTTTCCTCGAAATACTTCCGATTTGCAATTGGGTTTTCCCAGATTAAGGGTGCTTGTAGAAGGGCTATTTTCATGGTATTATTTCACAGAGATTCACAAAGATACACAGAGATTCGCAAAGAGTTATTTGATCGTTATTTCATCGATGAAAATAAAAGCGTCGCCACCGAAACCTTGATGCCATTCGGGTAATTTCCCAAAGTTGTAGGCTTTTACTTTGATGTACCTTGCTTTGATTTCTTTGGGTGATTTGTATTCAAAATTTTGGATTTTATTTTCTTCAAATTTTGGATCTAAATTGTTTTCGATAGTTCCAATGAGCGTAAAATTGATATTATCTGAGGAAGAATAATAGTCTACTTTGGTTGGCATCAAAATCCACGAACGAGAATCTTGCAGAAAAGTAGCACTAAAACTGGATACATCTTTCTCTGATTGCAAATCAATAACCGCTTCAAAATCTTGACTTTGATAGCCCTGCCACTCCCCTTTTCGCCAATTTTCAGTACCTAAAATTCCATCGATAATTCCTTCATCGCCGCCCGCAGTATATTGTGGGTTGTATTTGGATTTTATGTCGATGGTGTAATTATTTGGCT
Source organism: Flavobacterium sp. (assembly GCA_044373885.1). Lineage (GTDB taxonomy): Bacteria > Bacteroidota > Bacteroidia > Flavobacteriales > Flavobacteriaceae > Flavobacterium. The sequence continues at coordinate 3,185 of JBIPNF010000001.1, forward strand.
TTTTGAAGTAGGTCGCAGAAACAGTATTACTTTGATTTTCATCCTTTTTAATGTAAGCTGAAATTGTAGAAGTTTCTAAAATTTCAAAGGGTTTAGAATAACGAACAAAAGCTTTTTTAGCCAAATAATCCTCTTTGTCACATACAAAGAAATAGATTGTGTCGTTAAAATTTTGAGAAATAATTTCAACTTTCATCGTATCTTTAAACGATTTACTTTCCGCTTGAATCACTGGAACTGGGATAATTTCTTTAAAAGAAAAACCATCTGTAACTACTTTGTCATTATTCTTTATTCCAAAATATTTCAATTCATCAATGGGCATTTTTTTAGAAATTTCTTTTACATTTTTATCTTCTAAATTAACTTTAATCTTTTCAAAACTAGATTGAGTCACACTCCATTCCGATTTTCCTGGCGTCACATCATAAATTCCCAAAGAACTCAGAACATACCAAGCGCTCATTTGACCACAATCTTCATTTCCTATTAATCCATCGGGAGCATTTTTATAGAAATTATCTAAAATATAATGGACTTTCTCCTTAGCTTTTTCTGGTTTTCCTACATAATTATACAAATACGCCATGTGATGACTCGGCTCGTTTCCGTGTGCATACTGTCCAATTAAACCCGTAACATCAACTTGTTCGCGTCCAGTAGTCTTGCTTTCACTGTTGAACATTTCATCGAGCTTGGCTTCAAATTTTGCTGCACCGCCATACGCTTCAATCATTCCAGGAATATCTTGAGGCACAAAAAAGGAATACTGCCAACTATTCCCTTCGGTAAAATTATTATTGATTTCTTTTGGATCAAATGGTTTATCCCAACCGCCATTTTTCTTTGGTCGCATGAAACCCGTATTCCAATCGAAGACATTCTTCCAACTTTGGGAACGTTTCATGAAATAGTTGTAGTCTTCTTTTTTGCTCAGAATTCCTGCCATTTGGGCGATACACCAATCGTCATAAGCATATTCCAATGTTTTAGAAACGCTTTCGTGTTCGTCATCCATGGCAATGAATCCTTGTTTTTTATAAGCATCCAATCCCAAATGATCCAACATCGCTGAATGTTTGGCGGCTTCAAACGCTTTTTCATAATCAAAACCTGTGATTCCTTTTGCCATTGCATCAGCCATAACCGAAACGGAATGGTAGCCAATCATGCAATCGGTTTCATTAGATGCCAATTCCCAAACAGGCAATCTTCCGCCTTGTTCGTATTGCTTTAGAAACGTATTGATAAAATCGGAAGTTCGTTTTTTGTCAATCAAAGTATAAAGTGGATGTGCGGCGCGAAATGTATCCCAAAGTGAAAATACAGAATAGTAATCAAATCCTTCTGCAACATGAATTTTATTGTCTCTTCCACGGTATTTCCCATCCAGATCTTGAGCAATATTGGGTTGCATCATCGTGTGGTATAATGCGGTGTAGAAAACGGTTTTTTTGTCCTTATTATCCGAAGTTACTTCAATTTTTGACAATTCCGAATTCCACTTTTGTTCGGCTGCCGTTTTTACTTTATTGAAATCCCAACCTTTAATTTCAGAACTATTTAATTTTGCGCCTTCATAACTTGTTGGCGAAATTGCAACTTTAACGAGGATTTTTTCGCCTTTTTTGACTTGCTTTGAAAAACAAATTTTTAAAATGGTGCCGCAATAAAAATCCGTTTTATTTTCTTGATTGGCTTCCACTTTATTAATTTTCATTGGAGTGCTGAATTCAATTCTAGCATAAACGTATTGGTCTTTTGCCCACGCTTCACTTCGTCTTAAGATTTCAATCGTTTTGTTATCTATTACGCGAATTCTTCCTTCCAATAATTTATCTCTATGGTTTAAATCGAGGATAATATTGGCTTGACCGTTTGAATTGAAAGTATATTCGTGAAAACCAACCCGTGTTGAGGCCGTTAAACGCAAGTCGATATTATGTTTGTCTAATTTAACCGAATAAAAACCAGCTGTTGCTTTTTCATTTTGATGTAAAAATTTTGAAGAATATTGTTTAGGATTAAATGAAGGCTCACCCATTGTTGGCATCAACATAATATCTCCAAAATCAGAAACTCCAGTTCCATTTAGGTGCGTGTGCGAAAATCCATAAATCACAGCATCGGAATAATGATAGCCTGAACAACCGTCCCAGCTTCCGTCAATTCTAGTATCGGGAGATACTTGTACCATTCCAAAAGGAAGCGTCGCACCAGGAAAAGTATGTCCGTGACCGCCAGTTCCAATTATTGGATTGACATATTGCTGAAGATTTTGTCCTAAAACAAGTGTGGTTATTAGTGATACAACAACCGATAGGATGTATTTCATTGGGATGATTTTAGCCCAAATATAGTAAATTATTAGTATGAATTAACAATCAGAATACGCTATTAATTATTATTGATTGAAGCACTTTTAAATAAATCCAACTCCTATTTTTGTACTTTAAGATGTTATTTTATTTTTTTATAGAATGCTTTTGAATTTGAAAAACTTTCTTCTTATTTGCATCATTTGAAATTAACCCTTTTTCGTTGTGGCAGTATTGAAACTAATTAATTTCAATAGAAAAGGTAATGAATTCAAACACGGCATTATGTGTTTATAACTCTAATAACCACAATTGTTTTGGGACAACTCTTTACGAAGTAATACCAATTATAATTTATTAATTAAACTGCAAAAGTGTCCAATTTTTAATAAAACTGGACACTTTTGCAGTTTAAAAAAAATTAATTATGATGCCTTTTTATTAATTTTGTAAGATTTTTAAAAGTTTGCTTTAAATAATTCAACTGCCAAATTATCCCTCATTATGAATGTTATTTCTTCTTTTTCAAATATATTTCAAAATCATATGAATACAATAAAAATTAGTAAAATTATATTTAGTGTTTTATTTGTGTTTAGCACAATGGCGAATGCTCAAAACTTAACCATTTCCTCGTCTGGACAAACGGGTACTTCTGGAACCAACTGGGGCATAACAGGAAGTAACTTAACAGTTACGGGCACAGCCACTATTGCTGCTTCGGTTATTGAAAGCCATCTTGCTTCCAATTCGTTATCTATACAAGGAAATTCAACCTCATTTGCAGTAAATGTTAGCGAACCCATCTCATCAAGTGCGTCGGGCAATGGACTTACAATTGGTGCTACTGGAAATACTGGAAATATTTTGTTTAATAATGCCTTTAGTCTTGCAGGGTCGGTGACTATTTTTGGTGGCAGAGTAAGCATTTTGGAGGCATTTTCATTATCAGCTCCAAATCTTTTAAGCATAACTTCAATTAATACGTTAATTGCGGGTACCACCACTATTGGAGGAACTGCTAGTATTAGCGCTTCTGGAAATTTTATTTTAGGAACTAACATAACAGCAGGAACAGGATTTCCGCTGACGGCTTCCGGTGGATTTACCAAAACAGGAGCAGGAACGTCGTACCTATTTTCGAGTATCAATACAACAAATACTGCAGTGACTATTGCAGGACCCGTTGTTGTTGGGAACTTTAATACTAGTAATGCAATTACTCAAATCAATACCAATGGAGGAAATATCAGTATTCCCGGAGCAGTAAGTGCCTATAGTGGAACAGGAAGAGATTATATGGCATTGGTTTATGCAAACCTCTATGATGCAGAAGCTGGCGCTGTAACAGGCAGTTCTACAGATATATACTTGCGTTTCAATCCTGGAAACCAATTTTTTAACAGCGTTCCAGGCATGGCAGCCTCTTACAGTATTCAATATTTAGTAGTTGCAGGTGGTGGTGGTGGTGGTGCTAGCTGGGCCGGAGCCTATAGCGGCGGTGGCGGCGGTGGCGGTGGCGTTGCTAATGGCACTTATTCCTTTACCGGCAGTCCACTTGCTATTTCAGTAGGTGCAGGCGGAGATGTGTCTTCTTCTGGAAATGATTCTTATTTAGAAACTATAAAATCTGGTGGCGGCGGTGGCGGTGGTAACTGGAATACTACTCTTGGTCTCGTAGGTAGGGGAGGAACTGGTTATACAGCTGGAGGTGGCGGTGGTGGCGCAGGTTCAAATACTGGTGCTGGCCAAAGTGGTGGAACAGGTACCCAGCGCAATGGCGGGTCTGGCGCATGGAGTGGTTCCCTTACAAATTTTGGAGGATCTGGCGGAGGAGCTGTTGGAAACGGTGCAAACTTCAATAGCGGAGGATTCGGATATAGCTCCAGTATTACGGGTGTAGCCATATCTTATGGAGAAGGGGCAGCGTGTCAAGGAACTCCCGTAGCTAATACTGGTGGTGGTGGCGGTGCACAAGGCTACGGAACCTATACTGGTGCCGATGGTGCTGTCATACTTCGTTTTGCATTACCTAATGCAAGTGCTCTTAATGCTGCTAGTTTAAGTACAGCCTTTCATTTAAATGCTATTGCAGGCTCTGTAACTTTAAGTTCAACAGTAGCCAACCTAAGTAATCTTGAAATTACAGCAGGTGCTGCTTCTACTATAACAGGACCTGTAACGGGTACAGGTAGTTTATTAAAAACAGGAAGTGGAACGTTAACACTTTCGGGTGATAATCGCTATTCAGGTGGAACAACCGTTACAACAGGAACTTTAGTATTAAATGATACTGCTCCAATGGATGGTCTAGGTGTTATTGTAGGTACATTAAACATCAATCAAAACGGAACCGTTCAATTAACAGGATTAGCTTCTGCTTTAGGTTACAATGCCAATCGTGTGACTACTATTAATATCAATGGCGGAGTTTTAGAAGCAGCTAGCGGACAACAACATATTTGGAACTTAACAGGAGGTTTGAATTTTAATGGAGGAGGAACTTTGCGCACCAATGGAGGTACTAGTGCTGCGGCAGCTACTTCTTATTTTGAGTGGGGCGTAACCAATATTACGATTACTAATCCAACCTCACCTGCTGAAATTGCAGGAAGAATCAATTTGCGCAACGATTTGGGCACCAGTGTATTTACAGTTGCCGATGGAGCAGCTGAAAATGATTTGCTCATTAGTGCTGCCATAACCGAAGCAAATGGCTCCAGTTTAACAAAGACAGGCGCTGGAAAATTAACTTTTACAGGTAGTAATAGTTACTCTGGTACTACAACTATAAGCGCAGGAATCCTACAAATTGGAAATGGAGGTACTAGCGGAACCATCAGTGCTGCTGGAGTAACTAATAATGCTGCTTTAGTTTTTAATAGAAGTAATGATTTTACGATTAGTAATGCTATATCTGGAACAGGAACGGTTAACAAGACGGGCGCTGGAATCCTAACACTTTCTGGAGGTAATTCATATTCTGGACTAACCACGATTTCTCAAAGTATTCTTAAATGTGGTTCAAACACAGCATTAGGAACAATTGCGGGTAGTACAACCATTGTGGATGGTGCCGCTTTAGACTTAAATGGAATTAACTATAGCACTGCGGAACCTTTAACAATTAATGGAACTGGGGTTAGTGCTAGTGGCGTACTTTACAATTCAACAACTACCATAGCAACTTTTGCTGGTCCAATCACATTGGCATCAAATGTTACAATAAATGGAAAAGATGCCGATTTAACTTTGAGTGGAACAATCAACGGAGCGTATGCATTAGAAATCATCAGTACCAATAAGGCATTTTCTCAAACCGGTATTGTGGGTGCTACGTCAGCTCCAGTTTCTTATACGATAAATACAGGGTCAGGTTTAATTACTAAGGGTGCTGCTGCAACAGTAGCTGGTCCGATTACACTAGATGGTGGACAAATATCTTTAAGTTCTACTACAACTTCTACTTTGACAAATGCCGCAATTACTGCGCGATCTAAAAGTTATATTAATAATGCAAGCGCCTCAACAATTACTACCCAAGTTGGTAACGTGCTGCTTTCGGCAAATGTTGACGATGCAACCGATGGTGATGCTACTACAAATGGATACATTTTATTTGGAAGTGGTTTAACTGTTGCTACCAATGGTGGAAATATTACCCTTGGAGGTGGAGATGCTATTGCAAGTGGTTATGCCGTTGGAACTAGCGCCTATCCTTATGAAGGGCTTAGGGTGGATGGTACTTTAAATATAAATTCGGGCGGCGGAAATATTACAATGCGGGGTAAGTCCTATTTAGCTAATACTGGCTCTGCTGCGTGGGGACTAGGATTTTGGAATCTTTCTACAGGTACAATTAATAGTGGTGTGGGAACAATTTTATTAGACGGGTTATCACAATCGTATGGAGGTACATATAATTCAGGCCTTTTCAATAACGGAGCATTGACGCTAACCTCTTCAAATACTACTTCGGATGCCATTAAATTCATTGGAAAATCAACTGGTATAAATGGGGAATCTTGGGGTATTGAAGCGGAAAGTAACTTGTCACTTATAGCAACAGGCGATGGTGGTGGTATTACCATGAGTTCCTCACAACAAAATACAGCAAGTAATCTGGATATTGTATTACGTGGTGAAACCAATATCCTGGCAAAAAGCGGCCCGATAAATTTATTGGGTGGTCAATCAGGTGGCATATCGGGAGGTACGATGTGGATTGGTACCACCATGAATATTGGTTCTAAAGCTATAAGCGAGGTTACTAGTAGTTCAAGTAACATTGTCATGCAGTACGATCAGCATTCTTTTTCTGCCTATCCTAATGTTGCAACTTCAGGATCCGTAACATGGAAACCTTATTCAGCAAGCTTTGTTGCAGCTGTTAATACAGTGTGGTTTAATTGGAATCAAAATAGTCAAAACATGAGTTCATTGACAATAGGTAAATCAGGAAGTACTGCAGATGTAACTTTTGGTTCTGCCTTAACTACTCAATGTCCAGTCTCGGTTTATGGCGGAACAATTGCGTTTAACGCAGCTCTTAATTTAAATTCTAATAGTTTGAATTTGGAAACTAGTACAGCAGTTACGCAAACCGCGGCTATTAGTGTCGGGTCTTTGGGTATCACAGGTGCAGGAACTGTAACATTGAATAACACCAGCAATACTATTGAAACCATTGCTGCTGGAACGACTAGCAGCAGAGTAGGTTCTTTGAGCTTAACAGATGCTAGCGGAGGAATTACTGTGGATTCAGTGGGAAGTGCAACAGGAATAAATACCAATGCAGGTGTTGTTTTGGTTGAAACCTTATCAGGTAATATTAATTTGAATCAATCGATCTCAACCAATAACACAACTACGAGCGCCATTATTTTAAATGCAGGTAAAAGCTCGGCTATCGGTAGTGGTTCGAGTGGTGATATCATTGTTAATGGAACACCTACAATTACTATGAGTACTGGCGGTATTGCTAAGTTGTACAGTGGAGTGGAAATTAACAGTACTGGGCTTACGACTTTAGCGGGTGGCGCATCCAATGTGCGATACAACTATGACGAGACTACAACTACTTTCAGTCCAGTTTTGGCGGTAAATAATAAGTATGCAATATACAGAACAGTTACAGGAGTGGGTGATTTGACAATTGTGAGCTCAGGTGGCGATGCATTAAATTCGACCTGGGCTTATTCTAATGGAACCATATCCACCAAAACAACACCAGTAAACATTAATGCTTCGGTGTTGGAAAACTATTTAAGTTCTGGACCGTTGACTATTGAATCTGGAAACATAACGTTCAATGCTTCAGTAACCAATACAGCTGCCAATGCACTTACCTGCAACGGGAATACTAGTTTGGGTAATACAATCACTGCAACGGTAAATTCTGCGATTACTAATGGCGGAAACATTGTATTCAATACTGGTGATTTTGCTGTAAATAGTTCAATCACAGGTACAGCAAGCGCTTCAATTACGGTTAATGCAACTGGGGGTGTTTCAACGGCAGGCACAACGCGCAGAACTATTGGTACTTTAGGAGGTAACATTACCATCAATGCTGACAGCGATGCAAACGGTTCAGGGCAAATGAATTTAGATTATCTAACTTTTAATCCATCTTCGGGTAATACCATTATTCGTGGGGAAACCATTTCTTGGGATATAGCTGCGGATAATCAAAAACCCTATATCAACGGAACAGGTAGTTTTACTTTTGAATCGAGTGATGCTGCTTTTGGACAAGCAGTTTATTCGTACTGGTTTGTAATCGATCAAGATTCAAACGGGATTAGTGCATATACGTTTGGTAAAGTAGGAAATACAGTAAATGTTTATATAAATAGTACATTTACTATCGCCGGACCCATAAACGTTTACGGAGGATATGTTGAATTTACTGGCAATATTACCAGCTCTGCTAATGGTGATATTTTCGTTAAAAGTATTATAAACGGAAATAATCCATCAGTGTATATAGGCGCTGTGACCATAAATAAATCTGCTGGTACAGGCACGCTTACGTTTCAATCGAGTGGTCGTGTTCTAAATTATGGAACCATAAGTGCAACAGGTACAGGCCGTTTAAACGTGGTCATGTGGTCTGATTATGACAACAGCAACAACGACGGTGGCATTTCCCATATGGGAACAATAAGTACCAATGGCGGACATGTTTGGATGGGTGGTTCTAACTCTACTAGTGGTAGTTACACCTGGAATGACTTGACAGTAGGAGATGGCCCGTCTATTGGATCCGGTGGTTACAACGCAAATGCTATGGATATTTGGGGAAATATCACCACCAATGGCGGTGACTTTTTTGCCTGGGCTGGCACTGGTGTAAGTGGTGGTACCAATGGTATTGCTTCAAACAGCAACTATATCATTAATACAGGGGTTGGGAATATCACATTTATCGCGTCAGCCATAGCCAATACGTTTCAGTTCACCACTACAGGTCAAATCTCTTTGGCACCAAATGGTGGAAGCTATGCGAGTGCCTTGACTTTTGGAGGAACATTAACTTCGGGTAACTTTACCTTCAATACAAGTCATTATAATGGATTAGTGATAAATAATATGAGTAGCGTAGGAGGCTTAACTGTGGGTCAATATTCGGGACTTTTAAACAGTGGAACAGCTGTGAATTTAGGAAATACTTCCAATATAACTTTCAATTCAGCAGCTACCATTGCTGGACCAATATCCATTTATGGAGGAACGATAGAAGTGAATGAAAATTTAAATACAGCAGCAGGTACTACTTTAGGTGATATTTTAATTAAAGCATCTGGTGATATTTCATTAGCAAGTGCAAAATCAATCACCACAAGTGGTGGCGATGTGATTCTTTGGTCTGATAGTGATGCAAATGGGGGGTTCATTTTACTTAATGATAACGTGACAATCAATAGTATAAACGGTTCTACCAATAGCAATTTGTCTGGTGGTGGAAAAATAATTTTGGCAGGAGGAGCAGATGATGGAAGTAATGGTGGAATAGCTTTAGATGGAATTCCTGATGGTTCAGCAAAAAGTTCAATAAGTAATGGAATTAAAATTGGTTCAACTACAGCAAACTTTTCACAATTTTATTCGGGCGGAGGAGATATTTTAATCCGAGGATTAAGTACGAATAATAATGTTACAAATGTGAATAATATTGGTGTTTACCAATTTGGTAAATTTACAGCTAATTCGGGTACAGGCGCCATAGCTATAACTGGGCAAAGCACAAATTTTTACGGTTTAAACTTTGTTGAACCGATATCAAATGTAACAACAGGAGCAACTCATTTAAGTTTGATTTCTCATAAAGCATCCGGTACAGCCATCTCTATTAATGGTTCTTCAAGTGCAACACATGGAGTAGTTTTTAATTACAATAATCCAAAAGAGATTTTAGCTACTGGTGGAGGTGCAATTGTTATTACGGGTTCGGGTGCAGGAAGTGGTAATGGAATCTTTTTACAAAATCAAGATGTTTTAGCTACTTCTGGTGCTATAACTTTAATTGGTGGTGCAAAAGGTATTTATACCGCAAATGCGGGGATGAACCTTGGTCTTAAAGTAGGAAGCACAATTGCCTCAAGTTCTTCTGATATTAGTTTGATATCTGATAGCTTTTCGTTTGTTAATACCTCTAATATAAACACTTCTGGTAAAGTAACTCTTGAGTCAAATGCTGATAGCTTTTTAAATACTCTTACTTTTCCAATTAGTAATTTAACACTTAGTACTAATGTGAGTGGTCTTACAGTTGGTAAAACCACTAATACATCAGCAATAACTTTTGGAACTGCTACATCAATTGCTGGACCAATAACGGCTTACGGAGGAATAATAACTCTTGATGCCAACTTAACGACTACCAACAATGGAGCTATATCGTTATACACCGATAATGCCCTAGGAGGATTAACCTCTACTGCACGGGTCATTACTGCAGCGGGTTCATTCAATTACATACCAAGAAGTGATTTCTTTAGTGTGCCAGTAACCTACCCAATAACTAACTTGAATCTAACAAGTTCTGGACTTTTAATTGGTAAACCAACCAATACCGCTGCTATTACTTTTGGAAATGCAACAACCATTGCCGGACCAATAACCGCTTACGGTGGAACAATAACCCTTGATGCCAACTTAACGACCACTAACAACGGAAATATTTCTTTATATTCAGATAATCCATTAGGCTTGTCAGCAAGCAGAACTATAAATGCAGCTGGAGCATTCAAATACATTCCTAGAGTAACGACTTTTACAGCCGATGTAACCTATCCTATTGCCAATTTAACAGCAACTTCAACAGGTTTAACTATCGGAAATACTACTAATGATAAAAATATTACCATTTCGCAAGAGGTTATTGGAGGCGCAGGAATTGAGTTGTATGGTAACAACTTAAATATCAATGCCAATTTAAAAACAACTTTGGGTGGTGCGATGTATCTTAAAGGGAATACAACTATTGCTGCGGAAAAATATATTGAATCGAATGGGAATTTTACGCACGATGGGAATTTAACTTTTAAATCAACAGCAACTGGAACTGCAGCTTTTGGTTCTTTAGGAGGTAATTTCTACACCGTTAGTGGAACGACCACTGTAGAACGTTACATTCCTGCCAAACGTGGATGGAGATTGTTAACAGCTCCTTTAAAAGGAAGTTCAAATAATTCTATTTTTTACAATTGGCAAAATAATGGCGCTGCAGGGGATAACAGCACTGGAATGGTACTTTGGGATCCACAAGGCACAGCTACGCCAACTAGTTCAAACAATGGACTATTCCAAGGGCCACAAGCTAATATTTATAGTTATGCTACTGGATGGCAAGGTGTCTCTAATACGAATACAACCAATCTATTTGAGACAAACAATACCAATGCTTTCTTAGTATTTACTACAGGACCACATGCCGCTAACACTATTTCTAATTCAGCTGCTCCTTCTGTTACCACTTTAAAGCCAAAAGGAACATTAATTACAGGAAATGTTCCCCATTCTTTAATAGCCAACCAATATAAATTGATAGCTAATCCGTATGCAAGTCCCATAAATACTGAAACATTGATACAAGCCAATTCAGGGGCTAAAGCATGGTTATTAGACCCTACCATAGGAACTTATGGCGGTTATGTAGCGTATGATGGAACAAATTGGTCACTAACACCATCAGTAGCGAGTGACAAATACATTCAAAGTGGTCAAGGATTCTTTGTACGCAATGCGAGTAATGCAACTTTTACTATTTCTGAATCCAATAAAATAATAGGAAATAGCAACACTTGGTTCAATCGAACTGCAACGGATGATTTAGCTACTGATAAAATACGCGTGTTACTCTACAAACAAGACAATGCAGAATGGCTACTCGCAGATGGTATTTTAGCTGTCAATTCGAGTAACGGCAATACAGCAGTAGATGACACGGATACGAACAAGATAACTAATTTCAATGAAAATATCATGTTTAGAAACGGAGCTACTAATTTAGCGATAGAGTACAGTGCTTTGCCACTAGTAGGCTATGTTCAACCCATGCGCTTAACAGCTACAACAGTACAGCCGTATCAGTTGCGTTTGTTTACCGAAAACTACACCAATACCGCTGCAATACCATTTTTAGAAGATACCGTAGCCGGAACCTTTACACCAATTCCTACTGATGGTTCTGTACTTACTATGCCTTTCACAGGAATAGCAGCTACAAGTACTGTTCCAGACCAACGTTTTAGAATTGTATACCAAGAGGAGGCTTTAAATAATGAAAGTTTCACTCCATTATGGGCAACTGTTTATCCTAACCCCGTGAAAGATGGTTTTGTGAATGTACATTTGAATGCAATCGAAGCAACAGCAAATTTCTCAATTACCAATTTAGTAGGACAACTAGTATATAAAGGAAAATTAGAAAGTATTCAAAATACCATTGCCTTACCGCAGCTACCAGAAGGAGTTTATTTGCTATCTATACTCCAAGATGGAAAACGTTTTACCACCAAATTATACATTAACTAATTATAAAAAGTAATCTCATGAAAAAGCTAAATTCTTTGTTGATGCCTATATATATAATTGGTTTTAATTTAATATCTACATCAATTTTTGCACTAGATGAAGATCCAGGTTTACCGATTGTAACAGACCCGGGTTCTCCAGCAGCTCCAATAAACGATTGGATATTTCCAATGATGGTTTTAGGCGTAGTGTTTCTATTTTTTTACTGTAAAAAGCAACAAAAAGTTGTTGAAATAAAAAATAATTGAAATGACAAACGTTATAAAAGCAACAATTGTTTTTATAATAGTAGTAATCAAAGGCATAAATTCCGTTAAAATAAAAAATCCTAAACACTAATTATTAAGTGTTTAGGATTTTTATTGTGGTCCCACTTGGAATCGAACCAAGCACCTACTGATTATGAGTCAGTTGCTCTAACCGAATGAGCTATAGGACCTTTTAATGAGGTGCAATAGTACTACAATTTTTGATTTTCTGCAACTATTTCAACAACAGATTTTGATTTTTTTGATTTTTTATGATTTTAAAATCAAAACTAATTATTCAAATTTACTATAAATCAGGTTGATTTTTAATGTCCTGACAAAGCTCTATTAAAACGCCATTGGTGCTTTTAGGATGAAGAAATACAACTAATTTATTGTCGGCGCCTTTTTTAGGAATTTCATTCAAAACAATAAAACCTTCTGCTTTTAATCGCGCAATTTCCGAAACTATGTCTTCAACATCAAAAGCGATATGGTGAATTCCTTCGCCCTTTTTTTCGATGAATTTTGCAATAGGACTTTCCGGATTTGTAGCTTCTAAGAGCTCAATTTTGTTTGGGCCGTTCATGAAAAACGAAGTATTTACCCCTTCACTTGTAACTTCCTCAGATTTATAGGCTGGGGCGCCAAATAGTTTTTCAAATACTAAATTAGAAACTTCAAGACTTTTGACCGCAATTCCAATATGTTCAATTTTTCTCATTTTATCGTTAATTCGGATAATCGTTTTTAGTTTAATCGAAAATAAATAGTAAAATTAATGCTTTTATTACCAAACAAAGATAAAAAACTTTATCGTATAGCGACTTTGAAACGTTGGAACTCAAAAAAATTGTATTTTTGCAGCATGGAAACAAATAGACAGAAAAAAATAGGCGGTGTAATCCAAAAAGATTTGGTGGATATTTTGCAAGGTGAAATACGAAAAAATGGAATATCTAATTTAATTATTTCCGTTTCCAAGGTAATTGTAACAACCGATTTATCCGTTGCAACCATTCATCTAAGTATTTTTCCACAAGAAAAAGCGGCAGAAACATTGGTGGCAATTCGATCAAACACCAAATTAATCAAGCACGATTTGTCACAAAGAGTTAAACTTCAATTGCGTAAAGTACCCAATTTGACTTTCTTTATTGACGATTCTTTGGATTATATTGAGAAGATTAACAATGCCTTAGCATCAAAAGAAAATCCTATTGAAAACCGTGATCTTTTAGAAAAACGAAGAACAACCTAATTTGAATTTCCCTTTTTACATAGCCAAACGCTACCTAAAAAGTGCCAATAAAAATAATGCAATTAACATTATTAATGGCATTGCTTCACTTGGAATTATTGTTAGTTCGATGGTTTTGTTTGTCGTTTTATCTATTTTTAGTGGATTGGTAAATTTTAGTTTGTCGTTCAGCAATGATTTTGATCCCGACTTAAAAATCTATAGCACTTTAGGAAAATCCTATACTATTTCAAAACAACAAGAAAAAGAAATCAAGACAATTGATGGCGTTGCCTCGTTTAGTAAAATCATAGAAGAACGGGTACTTTTTATGTTTGACGGGAAAGAACAATTTACCTATTTAAAAGGCGTTGACGCTTCTTTTTCCAAAGTCAGTAATGTCCAAAAAAGTCTTTTTAACGGACAGTGGCTAAGTCCAAAAACATCGCAGGTTGTGGTGGGTTACGGAATTTCCCAAAAATTATCTTTAGGTATATTTGATTTTAATAATGCGTTGGAAGTTTTTGCACCAAAACCTGGAAAAGGGAATATAGAAAATCCCGATGATGCTTTTACAAAAATTGGATTAATCCCAGTTGGTATTTATGCCGTTAGCGAAGAATTAGATTCTAAATATGTGTTTTCAGATCTTGAAGTGGCGCGAGAATTACTCGGTTTTCAGCCCAATCAAATTACTACTTTGGAACTAAAATTGAAACCCAATGCAGATGAAAATCGAATCAAGGAACAACTACAAACTATTTTTAACAACAAAATCACCATTAAAAATAGAGCACAACTCAATGACGCGTTGTACAAAATGCTGAATACCGAAAATACCGCTATTTATCTATTATTCACGCTCGTAATAATTCTCACGTTATTCACCCTTGCAGGCGCCATTATCATGATGATTTTAGACAAACGGGGGAATTTAAAAACACTTTACAATCTTGGAACAGAGGTAAAAGATTTAAGAAAAATATTCTTGTTTCAAGGGACTTTACTGAGTGTTTTGGGAGGTTGTTTGGGACTTTTTTTAGGAATTATATTAGTTTTAATTCAGCAACAATTCGAAGTGATAATGATTACCCCATCACTTGCCTATCCTGTAGCTTTCTTATTTAAAAATGTGATATTAGTTTTGACAACTATAATTTCTTTAGGATTTATAGCTTCGTTGATTGCGAGTAGTCGCGTAAGTAAGAAATTGTTAGAATAAATATTAAAACTGATAGTCCGCATAAGCATCTTCAATTTCATTTAAAGCAGCAAATAATTCTTCGGGCGTACTCAATGTGACCAGTTTTTGTCGGTGTTCTTTAAAGGCTTGAATTCCTTTGAAATAATTAGAATAATGGGGACGCGTTTCTACAATTCCTAATCGTTCGCCTTTCCATTCCATTGCCCAAGTGAGGTGATTGCGCACCGCTTCTACCCGATTGACAACGGTCGGTTTTGCTAAATGTTCCCCTGTTTTGAAGTAATGTTTGATTTCGTTAAAAATCCACGGATACCCGATGGCAGCGCGACCAATCATGATGCCATCGATGCCGTATTCGTTTTTATATTTCAATGCTTTTTCGGGAGAATCGATATCGCCGTTTCCGAAAATGGGCATGGTAATTCTAGGATTGTTTTTCACGCGGGCAATGTGCGACCAGTCGGCTTGCCCTTTATACATTTGGGCACGAGTTCGGGCGTGAATGCTCAAAGCGGCAACGCCAATATCTTGAAGACGTTCGGCAACCTCATCAATATTTATGGAGTTATCGTCCCAACCCAAACGTGTTTTTACGGTTACAGGCAAATGCGTGCTATCGATTACGGCTTGCGTGAGTCGAATCATTAAATCGACATCTTTTAGAACTCCGGCTCCCGCGCCTTTGCAAACGACTTTTTTTACGGGACAACCAAAATTAATATCAATAATATCGGGGTTTACCGTAGAAACGATTTTTGATGAAAGCGCCATTGCTTCTTCGTCACCCCCAAAAATTTGGATTCCAACGGGGCGTTCGTAATCGAAAATGTCTAATTTCATTCGGCTTTTGATCGCGTCACGAATTAGTCCTTCAGAAGAAATAAATTCGGAATACATCAAATCGGCTCCGTGTTGTTTGCACAATCTACGAAATGGCGGATCGCTTACATCTTCCATTGGTGCGAGAAGCAAAGGAAAATCTGGAAGTTCTATGTTGCCGATTTTAATCATGTTTCGAATTATTTTGTGCAAAAGTACAATTTTATGAGATTAGAAAAAATAGCTATGCGTAAAGACTGATTTCATTCTTTGAAACTGACTAAATTACATTATATTTGCAGATTAATTCCCTATTATAGGGTTTGCGTGAGGGGTTGTAGCGGCATCCCACGCTTTTTAGCGTGGATACAGCGAAAAACCCGACCAACGATGGAACGAAAGTGGAATTGTGGTCACGCCCAAAAAACAGACAAAATTCGAGCATGAAAAACATAAGAAATTTTTGCATTATTGCACATATTGATCACGGAAAAAGTACGCTTGCTGACCGTTTACTCGGTGCTACACAAACGGTAACTGCTCGTGAAGAAAAGGCGCAATTGCTTGACAACATGGACTTAGAGCGGGAGCGTGGGATTACGATTAAGAGTCACGCGATTCAGATGGAGTATACGTACAAAGGTGAAGAATACATTCTGAATTTGATTGATACTCCGGGTCACGTGGATTTTTCTTACGAAGTTTCTCGATCGATTGCAGCTTGTGAAGGCGCGCTTTTGATTGTGGATGCGGCGCAAAGTATTCAGGCACAAACGATTTCGAATTTGTATTTGGCACTAGAAAATGACTTGGAAATTATTCCTATTTTGAATAAAGTAGATTTACCAAGTGCCAATCCTGAGGAAGTGAGCGATGATATTGTAGATTTATTGGGTTGCAAATTAGAAGAAATTATTCATGCTTCGGGGAAAACCGGTTTGGGTGTTGAGAATATTTTGGCGGCCATTATCGAAAGAATTCCTCCTCCAAAAGGAAATGTAGACGAGCCGTTACAAGCATTGATTTTTGATTCGCATTACAATCCGTTTCGTGGAATTGAAGTTATTTTCCGTGTGAAAAACGGACAGATTAAAAAAGGCCAAAAGATTAAATTCATGGCCACCGGAAATGAATATTTTGCCGATGAAATTGGCACTTTGAAATTGAATCAAGTTCCAAAACAAGTTATTTCTGCGGGTGATGTAGGCTATTTGATTTCGGGAATTAAAGAAGCAAAAGAAGTAAAAGTGGGCGATACGCTAACCGATGCAAAAACGCCAACTACCAATATGATTACTGGTTTTGAAGACGTAAAACCGATGGTTTTTGCTGGGATTTATCCAGTTGACACCGAAGATTATGAAGAATTGCGCAACTCGATGGAAAAATTACAGTTGAACGATGCTTCGCTGGTATTTTTACCGGAAAGTTCGGCGGCTTTAGGATTTGGTTTCCGTTGCGGATTCTTGGGAATGTTGCACATGGAAATTATCCAAGAACGATTGGAACGCGAGTTTAATATGACCGTGATCACTACGGTTCCGAACGTTTCCTATTTGGCTTACACCAAAAAAGATCCTGAAACGCCATTCGTGGTAAACAACCCGTCCGATTTGCCTGAACCTTCTCGATTAGATCACGTTGAAGAGCCTTACATTAAAGCAACTATTATTACCAAAGCAGATTTTGTTGGTAATGTAATGTCGCTTTGTATTGAAAAACGAGGTTTGATTACAAACCAAACGTATTTGACTACAGAAAGAGTAGAATTGACGTTCGATATGCCGTTGGCAGAAATTGTATTCGATTTTTATGACCGATTGAAAACGGTTTCTAAAGGATATGCATCGTTTGATTATGCGCCAATTGGAATGCGTACTTCAAATCTAGTAAAAGTAGATATTTTATTGAATGCGACTATTGTTGATGCTTTGTCGTCCCTTATTCACGTTGATAATGCGTACCACATTGGTAAAAAAATGTGTGAGAAATTGAAAGAATTAATTCCACGTCAGCAGTTTGATATTCCAATTCAAGCGGCGATTGGCGTAAAAGTAATTTCGCGTGAAACGATAAAAGCATTACGTAAAGACGTAACTGCCAAATGCTATGGTGGTGATATTTCTAGAAAACGTAAATTATTGGAAAAACAGAAAAAAGGTAAAAAGAGAATGCGACAAGTGGGCAATGTAGAAATTCCACAAGAAGCGTTTATGGCGGTTTTGAAATTGAACGATTAGGCCATAAAATTCGTAATAAAAAAGTAACATAGAAAATAAACAAGCCCGATAATGAAAGTTGTCGGGTTTTTTGGAATTAAGAATATTTTAATACACTTTTTACTCAGAAATATACTAATTTTAGTCAATGTATATAAATTGACGTGCCATGAGAATTAAGTATTTATTATTGTTTCTAATCTTTTCAACATTTGGTTTTTCGCAAGGAATTGTTGTAGATACAACATCCATAAGTATTCCTGATCTTGTGCATACCATCTTAATGCAAAATTCTTGTTCAAACGAAAATAATTTTTTGTTTTCATCGCACAGAGGAATCGGAAAATTTACAAATTCAAATCCAAATTTTCCTTTCACAGATGGAATAGTAATTAGAAACGGAATTGCCAAATACTCTGAAGGATCCTATACTGGTTTAAACCTAAGTAGTCAGATAAATACTTCGGGTGATGCCGATTTACAAATAATTAGCAACAGTAGTTTACAAACTGGAAATATTACAGATGTTGGATTTATTCAATTTGATTTCACACCACTTTCTAGTAGTTTTAGTTTTGATTTTCTATTTGCATCTAATGAATACGGGCAGTATCAATGTGGCTTTAGTGATGTTTTTGCTTTTTTATTGACGGATCTAACAACAAATACTCAAACTAATTTGGCTGTAATTCCAGGCACTACAACTCCTGTGTCCGTAAAAAATATTCGTGATAACGTCAATAATAGTTCGTGCCTTTCCAATAATTCAGCTCTTTTTTCCAGATATAATGTAACAAACCCCGCAACATCTGCTATAAATATGCGAGGAGAAACTGTTCTTTTAACAGCATCATCACCGGTAATTCCAAATAGAACCTATAGAATTAAATTGGCCATTGGAGACTATTATGACAGTAATTATGATTCTGCCGTTTTCATTAAAGGGGGTAGTTTTACAACAACTGCTAATTTAGGTCCAGATAAAACAATCTGCCAAGGAGAACAAGTAATTATAAATAGTGGTATAAACTCATTATTTACAATTTCTTGGACGCTAAATGGAATTGTAATTCCTAGTCAAAACGGTGTGAATTTGATAGTAACTCAGCCCGGAACCTATGGCGTAATTGGTAGCATTCCTTCATCTGGTTGCAGAATTACAGATGAAATTGTTATTTCAGACCTTACTACTAATGCGCTAAATAATTTGTCGGTTTGTAATTCTGGAGCGGCGAACTATCAATATAATTTGACACAAAACAATATTGCTACCCTAGGATTAAATGCTACAGATTATTCTATTTTATACTTTGCTACTTTGGCCGATGCCAATGCCAATACTCCTCAAATCCCAAGTGATCAACTAAACTCATATACGAGTGCGGGCGGACAAACTATTTATGTCAAAGTAATGCATCTTTCAAATGGCAATTATATTTGTGAAGGTTTACTTTCTTTTGATTTGTTAGTAAATGCCCCGATTGTTGCTACAACGCCAATCAATTTATCTTTATGCTCGAGTTCCTCAGGAAATAATACGTTCGATTTGACTAGTCAAACAGCATTGATTTTAAACGGTCAGCTTCCATCAAACTACAGCGTGACCTATTTTACTTCGCAAGCAGATGCTCAAGCCAACACAAACCCCATTTCAAATCCAACCTCATTTTTTATAACACTTGCGCAAACTTCCCAAATAATATGGGTGAGAATGAGTGCGGTTTTATATCCAAGCTGTTTTGATATTACTAACTTTTCTATAACTGTATATGCTCAGCCCTTAGTTGACACCTTAGCCAATGTAATTGAATGTCATAGTTATTTTCTTCCCGTTCTTACCAATGGGAATTATTTTACTGGAGCAAGTGGAACTGGATCAATGCTAAATGCTGGTGATGAAATTCTAATTGCTGGAACTTATTATATTTTTAACGGCCCTGATACACAAGGCTGTAGTAATGAAAGTTCCTTCACTATTACCTTCATAGACCAGCTCATTTTTCCGTTAACTGCTTGTGGAAAATATTATGTTCCAGGCCCTCCCATCGGAAATTTTTATACTGGAATTGGCGGTACCGGAACGCAGTTAGTTGCAGGAACAGTATTGACTAGCAACCAAACTATTTATTACTATGCCGTAATTAATGGGATTGTATGTCGAGATGAGGCATTCAATATAGCCGTTTTTCCATTACCGCTTGTTGATACGGTTCAAAATAGTACCACTTGTACTTCTTTTAGACTGCCAACATTATTAAATGGAAATTATTTTACCGAAACTGGTGGTACAGGGACTGCTTTATTTGCAGGAGATCTTATTACATCTAGCCAAACTATTTATGTGTATGCCAACAACGGCCAATGTACAAATGAAACAACATTTAGGGTAGATAGTATAGATCCCACAATTTATGTTCCGATAACTCGCTGTAGAGAATTTATACTTCCTGCAATTTCAATTGGGAATTATTATGATGCCCCTTTGGGAGTGGGAACAATTATTCCTGCAGGTACACCAATTACAACATCGCAAACCGTATATTATTATGTTCAGACAACTACTTCTCCAAATTGTACCGATTTCTTAAACTATTCAATCACAATTAACTCTTTACCGACCGTGGATTCGCCTATAAACCGATTGGAATGTGAAAACTATACCTTGCCTACTTTAATAAATGGGAACTATTTTACTACAACTGGCGGAGTTGGGCCTTTAAACACTGGTGATGTAATTTCAAGTACACAAACGCTCTATGTTTATGCAATTTCAACGCTTGGGTGTTCTAACGAAAAATCGTTTACAATAACTATTAGACAAAAACCCTCAGTAGCTATTTTTACAGATGTTTTTACATGTTCCAATTTCATTCTTCCCGCTTTGGCTAATGGGGCATATTATACTGCTACAAATGGCCCAAACGGGATTGGCACTCAAATTCCAGCGGGAACAACCGTTTTGGCAAGTCAAAGAATTTATATTTATAATTCCTACCCTGATTTTTCAAATTGCAGTAATGAAAGCTTTTTTAATGTTGATTATAGCGGGATAGATGTAGGTACTTTTGCAGATGTAAATGTTTGCGACAGTTATACATTACCATCCCTTACTGTTGGAAATTATTATTCCCAACCCAATGGGGTAAATCCAATTACTGTAGGAACAAGAATCACTACTTCACAAACCATTTATGTATACAAAAGTGTAGGAACTCGTTTGACTTGCTCAGATCAAGATTCATTTTTATTGACTGTTACAACAACTCCAACCTTACCCCCTTTTCCAAATATTCAGGCCTGTGAAAACTATCTGCTTCCAACTTTGGGAGTGGGAACCTATTTTTCTGGAAGTGGAGGAACAGGAACATCTTATGTGGCAAATCAAAGTATCGCATCTTCTCAGCTCATGTATGTTTATGCTCCAGCAACAGCAAATGCAGCATGTTTTGACCAAAAGAATTTTAATATAAGTGTTTATCCTCTAAAAAACTTATCCCTAAATAATGGTGCAATTTGCGTGGATAGTAAAACAGGCGAAGTACTTCAATCTCACCTTATGGTTTCGGGTTTAAACCCAATGATTTATACTGTTAAATGGTATTTAAATGGAGTGCTGATGGGTACTGGAACAAATTACAATGCAACTCAAGAAGGAACCTACGACGTGATTATCATCAAAAACACACCCGATATTGGAAACGATTGCGGGTACAATCCAACTACAGTTATTGTAGAAAAATCGAGCGCCCCTATTGCGTCGGTTTCGGTTTCAGGGGCTTTTGAAGATAGTATTGATGTAATTGTAAATATAACTGGAGGCTTTGGAACTTATGAATTTCAAATCGACGGCGGGCCGTTCCAAACGGATCCTGTTTTTCACAATGTTGCTTCTGGTACCCATACCATCAATATTAAAGACACAAAAGGGAATTGTAGTACCATTTCCTTACTTGCGCATGTTATAAAATATCCTAATTATTTCACGCCAAATGGAGACAGTTATCATGATACCTGGAATATTATTGATCTGGCTTTTCAACCTGATGCCGTACTTTACATTTATGATCGCTATGGGAAATTTATAAAAGAACTCAAAACAAACGGACCAGGATGGGACGGAAATTATAACGGAAATCCACTGCCATCAACCGATTATTGGTTTCAAGTTTTTTATAAACTTAATGGGGCCACTCAAGAATTTAGATCTCATTTCAGCATGAAGCGTTGATTTTAGAGTTTTTTTATTACATAAGTCACAATTCCCCAGATAATTAACTGGTTTTCTTCCGTAATCTTGATAGGAGAATAACTAGCATTTTCGGGCATTAGGTACAAGCATTCTTTTTCAACGAGAATGCGTTTCACAGTAAACTCTCCATCAATGAAACAAATTGCAATTTTGTTGTTTTGAGGTTCTAAACTTCTATCAACAACCAAAACATCTTTGTCATTTATACCCGCATCAATCATCGAATTTCCTTTGACTTTTATATAAAAAGTAGCCAGTGGATTTTCGCTTAATTCACTATTTAAGTCGATATTTGTTTCCATAAAGTCGGCAGCTGGCGATGGAAATCCTGCCGAAACCCCGTCTTTTATAAAAGGAATTTTTAATTCACTTTCATAATCTGGAAGAAAAAAAGTTAGCTTTGGATTTTTATTTATTGACATTTTATTTCAAGTATATCTTTAAAATTAGTAGTGAATTTTTGCGACAAATGGTTTTGTTTCATATTCCACGTAAGGTTTAAATTTTGGGCGGCCAACTTCACTTTTTTGTCCCCAATTTTATTATTCAGGAAATCAATGGATTTCATTAATGCCAAATGTTTAGGATTTTCCTCTTCAAATAATTGAAATTGTTTTTGATCTTCGGGAATAAATTCTGTGACGATTACTCCCGCCTTTTTGAATTTAATATTTTCATTTCCGAAATATAATTTTTTTAAAATGGTAATAGCAACATTTGAAATCGTTATCGTAGAATTTGTAGCAAAAGGTAACGTAACTGCCATATTAAAATAATATTTAGATGTTTTAATGGTGTGTCTATCAATCACCAACAGTACAATTATTGTATGGCAACACGAATTTTGCTTCCGTAATTTTTCGGAACAAATAGATGCAAAAGTAGCAACACGTTCCCGTAATAAATCAAAGTCAGAAATCTGTTTCGGAAAACTTCTTGTGGTGGCAATACTTTTTTTCTGATTTGGAATAGGTTCTAAATCTAAAACTGATTTTCCTTCTAACTCATATTTTAATCGAAGTCCTATAACCCCAAGTTCTTTTCTAATCCAACTTTCGTGTTGTGGTTGAATAAAATCTAAAGCCGTATTAATATTTCGAAGTTTCGCTTTCTTAGTAGTTCTGTTTCCAATACCCCAAACATCTTCAATTTTTGTCCATTTTAAGGCTTTGATTCGTTTTTCGTCAGTATCAATTGTATATACTCCGGAGGTTCTATCTTGAAATTTTTTGGCGATTTTATTGGCTACTTTTGCCAATGCTTTTGTAGGTGCAAAACCAACACAAACGGGAATTCCGACCCATTTTTGAATTCTAGTTTTCATTTGAATACCATACGAATCATAGTCCAAAATTGACATTCCATCAAAATTTAGGAATGCTTCATCAATACTATAAATTTCTAGATTTGGAGAAAATTGGCCTAAAATAGCCATTACCCGATTACTCAAATCACCGTATAAAGCATAATTTGATGAAAAAACAGCGATGTTTTTTTCTTTTACTAACTCTTTAATTTTAAACAAGGGCACGCCCATCGGGACACCAATTGTTTTGGCTTCATTGCTTCTTGAAATTACACAACCATCATTATTTGACAATATAACAACAGGTTTTCCGTTGAGTTTCGGTTGAAAAACACGTTCGCAAGAAGCATAAAAATTATTACAATCAACTAAAGCATACATGCTACAAAATTACAGAATAAGTAAGTATTGAAATACTACGCTCAAGTTAATTTTTAGGATTGTTAATAAAAAAAGTAGCAGGTGAAATACGTTAAAAAACAATAATTTTTAATGGCATCCACAATCATCGGTGCCGCAATTCTTTGCTTTTTTTTTCTTGAAAAAGAATTTTTTAATCAAAAAAGCAGTTGCAATTCCCAAAGCGATAAAAGCGATTATTTCTTGAGCCATTGGTGACTATTTTAATATTTGAAAAGCAATTAAAGCCACGATATAAGCCAATCCACTCATGAAAATAAGTTGCCCAAAAGGCCATTTCCAAGTGTTGGTTTCTTTTTTGGTAATTGCTAATGTACTTGCACATTGCATCGCAAAAGCATAGAACAATAACAAGGAAATTCCAGAAGCAAAATTGAATACTTTGGCGCCCGTTTCTGGATTAAGTTCTGCCTCCATTTTGTTCTTTATAGTATCTTCATTTTCGTTGCCCCCAACACTATATATAGTTGCCAAAGTACCCACAAAAACTTCCCTTGCAGCAAATGAACTGATAATGGCAATCCCAATTTTCCAATCATAGCCTAAAGGAGAAATAGCAGGTTCAATTGCTTTTCCCATAATCCCGATATAGGAATTTTCTAATTTGTAGGCTGCTACTTTATTCTTAAATTCTAATTTTGACAAAACGATATTTTCAGTTTTAGCGATTAAAATAGCTTCCGCATTATTGAATTTTTTTCCTGGTCCATACGATGCCATAAACCATAATACAATTGAAATGGCAAGGATTATTTTTCCGGCTCCAAAAATAAATGCCCTCGTTTTTTCAACTACATTAATAGCAACATTCTTAAACATTGGCAATTTATAGTTTGGCATTTCAACCACAAAAAAAGTTTTGCCTTTAATTTTCAATATTTTATTTAGAACATACGCCGAAAAAATAGCCATTCCAAAGCCTAAAAGATACAGCAACATTAAAGTCAACCCTTGCAAATTTAGAAAGCCTAATATTCTGGTGTCTGGGATAACCAATGCAATAATAATGGCGTAAACAGGCAATCTTGCAGAACACGTTGTGAAGGGCGTAACCAAAATCGTAATCAATCTTTCCTTCCAATTTTCGATATTTCTGGTTGCCATTATTGCAGGAATCGCACACGCTGTTCCTGAAATTAAAGGCACGACACTTTTTCCAGAAAGTCCGAAATTTCTCATTATTTTATCCATCAAAAAAACCACGCGACTCATATAACCGCTTTCTTCCAAAACAGAAATAAACAGAAATAAGAACGCTATTTGTGGAATAAAAATCAAAATTCCGCCAATTCCTGGAATTATTCCTTGGGAAATCAAATTAGTTAAAACTCCAGCCGGTAAGGATTGATTTGCCAAAACACTTAAAGATGCAAAAGTAGTATCTATAAATTCCATTGGCACTTTTGACCATTCAAAAATAGATTGAAAAATGACAAATAAAATTACGAAAAAGATAAAATAGCCCCAAAATTTATGGGTTAAAACGCGGTCTAATTTGCTTCGGAAATCTTTGGCAATGGAAGTGTCAATTTTAAGTCCAACTTTCAAAACATCGTTTATAAATTGGTATCGTTTTATGGTTTCTTTTTGTTGCAAACGCTTCAAATCGGAATGCGATTTTGTAAAGGAATTTCGGATTTCCTTACGTTCCAAATTCATAAAATTCACATCTTGCGTAATGACCAACCATAACTTATAAAGCAACTGATTTGGAAATGTTTTTCGAAGGGTCTCAAAATATTCCAAATCAATCGCAGAAGCATTCAAACATGGTTCTGTAGAAAGTGAATTATAATTAATTATTAGATTTTTCAACTCATCGATTCCATAACCTTTTCGGGAACTAATCAAGGCAATCTTCGTTTTTAATTGTTCTTCTAAATAGGGAATATCAAGAGTGATTCCTTTAAATTTCATCCTATCGGCCATATTTATGACTAAAATAGTTGGGATTTCTAGGTCTTTTATTTGGGTGAAAAGCAATAAATTTCGCTTTAAATTTTCTACATCTGTTACAACAAGTGCAACATCTGGGTATAATTTATCGTTTTTATTTAGCAGCAATTCAATGACTACATTTTCGTCAATAGAACTTGCGTTTAAACTATACGTTCCAGGTAAATCAAGGATGTTGGCTTTTATTTTTGAAGTTAATTTGCAAAAACCGATCTTTTTTTCGACCGTGATCCCTGGGTAATTTCCTACTTGTTGGTTCAAACCGGTCAATTGGTTAAAAACAGAAGTTTTTCCAGTATTTGGATTTCCAATTAAAGCAACATTTATGTTTTTGCTACTCATTTCAAGTTGGATTTTAGAATTTCAACTTCAATTTCTTTAGCAGTTTCAATCCGAATGGCAAGATGCGATCCATTTATATTCAAATACAAAGGATCTCCAAAAGGAGCAATTTGGAGCAATTCTACCAAATTTCCTGGCAAACAACCCATTTCCAATAATTTTAATGGAATAGTATCGATGTCAAAATCTTTGATGATTGCTTTTTCGCCTTTTTTGAGAGAATTTATTGTAGTTCGCAAACCTTATTTAGATTGAATTTAGATTGTAAAAGTAAATATAATTATGTTTACAAAGATGATAATTATCAGTTTTATGACATTTTTAGGCAAATGTTAATCTGTTTTTATAGCAAAGCATTATTCTGAACACAAGAAATTAATATCATCTATCAATAGTAGAATATCCTCTTTTTTAGTTCCGTCATAAAAACCTCGAACGCGTCTTTTTGAATCCACCAAAACGAAATTCTCGGTGTGAACCATGTCGTATAATTGATTTGGTTTTCCCAATTTTACAGCCAAATACGATTTTCTAGCCAACGTGTAAATTTGTTTTTTATCGCCCGTAACTAAGTTCCATTTGTTATCTAAAACTCCATTTTTAATTGCATACTTTTTTAAAACAGGAACGTTATCTGTTTCGGGGAAAACGGTGTGAGAAAGCAACATTACCTTTGGATTATTGATAATTGCTTTCTGAATTACAGCTAAATTCGTTGTCATTTTTGGGCAAATTGAACCGCAAGTTGTAAAGAAAAAATCGGCAACATAAATCTTGCCTTCATAGTCTTTTTGAGTAATTAATTTACCGTTTTGATTTGTAAATGAGAAATCTGCAATGGTGTGGTATTTGCTAATATATTGAACGGTTGAGTCTACCAATTCAGGATTTACCATCGAGGGATTATAAATTGGAAGCATTTTTTTTGGCTTTAAAGCCGAATAAAAGAGCGATAATATAATTGCTGAAAGAACAACTACAGTACTTAGAAATAACTTGTATTTTCTTAGAGTAGAAAGCATTTTTAATTTTTCACAAATTTACGAAAGTAAAATAGCTGAAAACATATTTTACTATTTATTTTGAGAAAATTAAATCAAATAAGATGGGAACTACAAATTTTGTCAATTTAACAAAAACTAAAAATAAAAGTAATATTTTTGATATCTAAACAATTTAAACATGAAAAAACAACTGTATAAAAAAATGTTGTTTGTAATTCCAGCTTTGATTGGATTTATAAATAGTAATGCTCAAAAAGCGGTAACCCAAAAAGAACCTGGAATAAATGTTTCTTTTATGGATAAATCGGTGAAACCAAACGAAGATTTCTTTAAATTCGTAAATGGAACTTGGCTTAAAAACACTGAAATCCCTGCTGACAAAACCCGTTGGGGAAGTTTTGATGAATTGCGGCAAAATACCGACAAAGATGCCTTGGCAATTTTGAAAGAAGCAACCAAAAATCCTAAATACAAATCCAATACGGATCAAGGAAAAGCAATCAACATGTACAAAGCCGCAATGGATACTGTGGCGAGAAATAAACAAGGAATTGCTCCATTAGCACCTTATTTAGCTAAAATTAATGCTGTGAAAACCATCAAAGATTTACAAAAATTAATGATGGAAACTGAAGCCCAAGGTGGCGGTGTTGGATTCTTTGGCGTTGGCGTTGGTGCCGACGAAAAAAATAGTACTAGAAATGTTGTAAGCGTTGGACCTGGAGGATTAGGTTTGCCAGATAGAGATTACTACGTGTCTAATGAAAAAGATTCTAAGGAAAAAAGGGAGAAATATGCGCTTCATGTTGCAAAAATGTTGCAATTCCTAGGTGAAACCCCAGATGGTGCAAAAACAAATGCAGATAAAATACTTGCATTAGAAATCCAAATGTCAACCCCAAGATTAGACAGGGTAGAACGTCGCGATAGCAAAAAACAATACAATCCAACTGCAATAGCTGACTTGCAAAAAATGCTCCCAGCAGTAGAATGGAATTCCTACCTTAATGGAATCGGATTAACAAAAGTAGACACTATTATTGTTTCGCAACCGAGATACATGAATGCTTTGCAAATGGTTTTTACTGAAAACAAAGTAGAAGACTGGAAAGCATATATGCGTTGGATGCTTTTGAGAGGCGCTTCTGGTCAATTGTCAACAACTATTGAAACTGCAAATTGGGAGTTTTACGGAAAAACTTTAACAGGTGCGTTGAAACAAAGACCGCGACACGAAAAAGCACTTCAAGTAGTAAATGGAACTGTTGGAGAAGCACTTGGAAAATTATATGTAGAAAAAATGTTCCCAGCCGAAGCAAAAACCAAAGCTTCTAAAATGATTAAAAACGTTATGAAAGCGTATGAAATCAGAATTAATAATTTAACTTGGATGTCGGCCGAAACAAAATTGAAAGCCGTTGAGAAGTTGAATAAGTTGACAATCAAAATTGGTTATCCAGACAAGTGGGAAGATTATTCTGCTTTAGTAATAAATAGTCCTGAAGAAGGGGGAAGCTATTTTGAAAACTTGAAAAATGTTACAAAATGGGGTTGGAAAAAAGATTTAGACAAATTAAGCAAACCAGTGGACAAAACCGAATGGGGAATGTCGCCTCAAACGGTAAATGCCTATTATAACCCATCTTATAATGAAATCGTTTTTCCAGCGGCTATCTTACAACCACCATTTTACAATTACCAAGCGGATGAAGCGGTTAATTATGGTGGAATTGGAGCCGTTATTGGACACGAAATTTCTCACGGATTTGATGATCAAGGAGCGACTTATAACGCCGATGGCAATCTAATCGATTGGTGGACAGCTGATGATTTAACTAAATTCACTTCACTTGGCGGCGCATTAGCAGACCAATATTCGGCATTAGAACCATTGCCAGGAACTCACGTAGATGGTAAATTTACATTGGGAGAAAACATTGGAGATTTAGGCGGTGTAAATGCAGCTTACGACGGATTACAATTATATTTAAAAGAAAATGGAAATCCAGGTTTAATCGATGGTTACACACCTGAACAAAGATTCTTTATTTCTTGGTCGACTATTTGGCGTTCAAAAATGAGAGACGAAGCTTTGAAAAACCAAGTAAAAACCGACCCACATTCTCCAGGAATGTACCGTGCGTATGTGCCTATTCAAAATGTAGACGCGTTCTATTCTGCTTTTGATATTAAAGTGGGTGACGGAATGTATGTTACTCCTGAAAAGCGTGTGAAAATCTGGTAAAAGCCAATTTAAACATTATAAAATCCCATTTTGTTTCAAAGCAAAATGGGATTTTTTTTTATATTTTTGACTTTCTGAATGATTTATTAACCAAATACAATCCGAAAAGTGTTATTATTCCGCCTATGGCAATAGAAAAAGTGAGTGGTTCTCCAAAAACATAAGCACCTAAAAGCACCGCAATAATCGGATTGATATAGGCATAAATACTATTAATTTCTGCGGGCAAATGTTGCAAAGCATAGATAAATGCGATGAACGTTAGCACCGACCCGAAAAGCACTAAATAACCAATAGAAATCCAAGAAATCATCGGAATAGAACTCAAACTTACAGCAGAACCCGTTGCGCCCAAATATGCAAAAAGAAAAATACTCGAAATGAACATCTGAATTCCTAAACTAAAATAAGGATTGAAACTTGCTGCTTTTTTCTTGGTGTATAAAGTCGCAAATGCCCAAGTTAAGGTAGATATTATGGATATTATAATACCAAATCGAAAGTCAAAAATCAAGAAATCACTTAAATGTTCGTAGAAAATTACGCAAACGCCGGCGAAACCGACAACCAAACCTATAATTGATAATTTTACCAATTTTTCACCGTTGAAAAGACTAATAATCACAACCCAAAGTGGAACTAAAGCTCCTATAATTGCGCCCAATCCACTACTGATATATTTCACTCCCCAAGTGCTCAAACCGTTGCTCAAAACAAAATTCAAAATACTCAAAATGAAAATTGTTTTCCATTGTTTGCCTTTTGGCCACGTTGATTTTTTGAAAAGAAAATAGGAAAGATATAAAGTAGCACCCAGAAATTGACGAATTGCTACGAGTTGCAAAGCGGGCATATATTTCACGCCTTCTTTGGAAGCAATCCAAGTGGTGCCCCAAAAAAAACTCACCCAACAAAGCGCCAATATTGGTAATCCAACGGAACTTATTTTAGATTGAATTCCGCTTTTTATTTTTTGTATCAATTTACAAACTGTCTTTAATGAATTGGTAATTCAAAACTTTTTCCAATTTATCGGATAAAATGGTTTTCCCAATTGAAGGTTTTGAAGCCACAAAGATAGGAAGTTCCAATTGAAATTCTTTTGCTTTTTGAGTATAATAATCTTCCCGACTCGGATGAAAAGGCGCAACAGCATTGAAGGTTTCTCCCCAACAATTGGATTCAATAATTTTTAAAATTATCCCGATACAGTCTTCTTGATGAATCAAATTTATCGGAGCATTTGGATTTTCAATATTGGTTCTACCAGCCAAAAAACGAATTGGATTTCGGTCTTTGCCAATTAATCCTCCAAATCGCAAAACCGTAGTTTCAAATTGAGAATTATTTTGTAAAAGTTGCTCGCACGCTACTAATTGTTTACCGCTTTCGGTATCAGGATTTGCAATTGTTTCTTCTGTAACCAATTTATTATCATAAGAATAAACAGAAGTAGAACTCACAAAAACCACTTTTTTAATTCCTGATTTTTCAATGAAAGGAATTAAATTTTTGATTTTTACAACAAAATTTTCAGTTGCAGTTCCTCTTAATTTTGGCGGAATATCAATAATCAAAACCTGACTTCCTTCCAAAAATTCGGATACATTTCCGTTGATAGATGCTTCTCCCAATTCAATTAAAAAAGCTGAAATACCTGAATTTTCAATCTTTAAAATTTTTTCAGTTGAAGTCGTCGAACCATTAACAGAAAATCCGTTTTCTAATAAAGCTTTCGCCAATGGAAATCCCAACCATCCACAACCAAGAATACTAATTTTTTTCATTATTATTTTTTGTAACCAATTTGTTTTCGTTCTTTTTGGACGGCTTCGTTTTGATCTCTTTTTATTAGAAAATTCAAAGCTTCATATATATCACTAAATTGCTTGTCATATTTACTTTCTATTTCCAATAATTTAGAATTAAATTCTTTGTTTTCAAGCGCATATCTTCTTATTATTACAAAAGTTCTCATAATAGCAATATTTATATTAATGGCTACTTCTGAATTTAATATTCCACTTAACATAGCAATTCCTTGTTCGGTAAAAGCAAATGGAAGTGAAGTTTTTGGTCTTTTTGAAGGGTATGTCGTCACAAATTGTGATGACATATTTTCCAATTCTTCCAAAGTTAGCTGAAACATAAAATCTTCAGGGAATCTACTGATATTCCTTTTAACGGCTTGATTCAAAACTCTAGTTTCTACTTTATAAAGCAGTGCTAAATCAAAATCGAGCATTACTTTTTGCCCTCTAACTTCGTAGATTTTGGATTGTAAAATTGAAATTTCCATAGTGTATATTTAATTTATTTCGTTTTTAATGTATCAATTTCAGTCGTCAAACTATCTTTTGCAATCAAACTATTTAATCTGTAATTCTTCGTTTTAGGAACAACAATTGAAGTAACAATCTTCTTTTGAATCACTACCGCATCATTCAATACAAACGGCATCGGCATCATCCAAGGCAATCTTTTTAAAATTCTGAAATTTGGATTGGTCAATAAATCAAAAGAACTTTCCATCAAATCCATATCAAAATTAGTATTTGCTGCAATCGAAAACTGCAATTCCAAAGGCTCATTATCTACAACATAATAACTAATTAATCGCTTTCCTTTACGCAAATACAAACTCCCTTTTTGTGCCAAAGCAGTTGCGCCATTAGCTTTCAAATTAAAGAAAATCATTTTTTCATTGGCAAAAATATCGTACCGATTAACATTTCTATTGGGTGATATCCTCATTTTAATATACCGCTGCGAACCACCAATACTATCTTGAAAAAATGCAATTGTAGGTTCCTTAATTTCTTTTACATCGGCTTCAGCTGAAAACGTAAACCCAGATTTGTATTTGCTAAACAACGGATTCTTATTTAAAATTCCTGCTACTTTTGGATTTTCGCCTAAATACATTTTTGTCCATTCGTCTAAATTCAAATCATATGTTGCCCAAACTGCTTTGTTAGAATCTGCATCATAAATATAAAGCAAACTATTAGGTTTTGCTGTTCCTTTCGCATAATTGGAATTGAAATGTGCTTTCGCAAAAAAACCAATCGAAATTAAAAATAGTACAAATGCCCAAACTCCTTTCTTAGGAAATGCTCCAAATATTGGCAACAACAATCCGAAAACTAAAACCGACAAAACAGCACTTCCTGCCAGAATTTTTAATCCCAAACCAATCGGAAACATAATTATAAAAGGCACAAAAATAATTAGCGATGGAATACTCAAAACCAAATTCAGCGTGCGATTTGATTTTTGTGTGGTGATAAAATACCCCAACATCAACAAACTAAAAAACAATGGAATTACAAAAAATCCCGCTCCAGGCAAATAAAAAGCAATCGCAGAATTGACAAGAATCCAAATAAATAATGGTGCTACAGCATAATTTTCGCTTTTGTTTTCAGAATCCGATTTTATGTAAAACAAGGAACAAATCGCCAAACTCAAAAACACAAAAGCACCAATATAATCGTGCCCGTTATACGTAAATCCTTGAAGAATATCGTTGTATTGCGGATAGATATTCATTAGCAATTTCCACCCAAAAAAAGTCACAATTCCTGAAACTATCAACGAACCAAATAAATTCAAAAACCCTTTTCCAATTTCTGAAAACACCAAAACCCGTTTTCCAATACCAATAAAAACTAAAAATAAAAACAATAAAACCGCCACAATTAACATTGGAACAATCCACGAAAACGGATAACTTACAAATGAAAATGGCGTATTAAAATAAACGTAATCTTCCGAAGATTGCAAAGAACTCAAATCTGAATTTGAAAAATAATTCAACAATGGCATCAAATAAGTTCCTTGATGTGCCAATGTTTTTAGGCTCAAATGGTCAATATCATCTTGCGCTGTGTGGTAATTGAAATGATTGTCAATAAACGCAAAATTAAAACCCTGAATGTTTCCTTGCTCTCTAAAAACAGTCAAATCGGTATCGTTAGGCAGCATTTTATAAATGCTATACATCAGCGAATTCGAAACTGGAAACCCTGGATTTGCAGCCGTAAATTCCTTAACCAAACGCGCATTTCCTTGATTCACTTCCATCAACATATAACTCGGTCCCGCACTTCCACGCGCTTCAAAATTCAAAACCAATCCCACTTCTTTCGCCCAATTGCTTTTGGTTACAAAAAGTGCTGCGCCATTCAAACCCAATTCTTCGGCATCCGAAAACAGAATAATAATGTCGTTTTTATGAGGCGTTTTATTGTGCAAAAAGGTACGTAAACCTTCTAAAATTGTCGCAATTCCAGACGCATCGTCACTCGCTCCGTGCGAATAGGAATGCGGTGCGCTATCATAATGCGAAAGCAACAACAACGCTTTCGAGCTGTTTGAACCTTTAATTCTTGCTAAAATATTTTTAGATTTCGTCAAATTTCCCCAATCAGAAAGCGTCATTCCTTCTTGAATTTGAGTTTCCAAACCCAAACTTTGCAATTCTTTAACCAAATAATCACCCACAATTTTATGCTTTTCCGAACCTATATAATGTGGATTTTCCGACATTATTTTCACTTTCCCCAAAGCCCGCTGCGTCGAAAATCCCGAAAGCGAACCTTCTTCCTTTGAAACCCATTGTGGCATCATAAAATAGTAAAGCAACCCAATAATTCCAGCAATAAATACAATCGATAAAAGTGACGTAAATCTGTTTTTCATTTGAAATAAATTTGGAGTTAAATGTCTTTTTTGACTAACATAAAATAGTCATTTTCCAAAGCCAAATAACCTTGGTCGTACAGAAAATAGTACGTATTCCCCGTTTTAGTGTTCAAAATATTCGTAAAAAACTCAAAATCAAATCCCTTACTCAATAATTTTGTCCGCGTCGTTTTCGACTTCCCATCTACATTTAAAGCACTCAAAATTCGATAATTTTTCCGCAATTTGTTGTTCACATTGCGCATAAAATTCGTGCTATCCTTGTTAATTTTGTTGTTGTAGGAATTCCTACAACCGTCGCTGCAAAACTTCTTGTCCTCGCGACCCACAATTTTTTCTCCACATTCCAAACACGTTTTACTCATAATTTCGTCATTGCGAGGAACGAAGCAATCTTTCCCCTTATTATTAATGTCATTTTGAAGCGAATTAACAGTCTATTTCTACCAATCCTATTCCCGCTGTTCGTTTCAATCCACGCAAAAGCGTGGGATTTTCACTGCCATCGGGGCTAAAGGAGTATTGTCTTTTGTATTTGTAATTTTTGGCTTAAAATAATATAACTTTCAATGTTTTATTTGCAATACTTCGTCTCAGCCTCCAATACCATTTCAGCTTCGTTTCCTAAAAAAATTGCTTGTTTTAAATCTTTACAAATTTTTTCTTTTTCACTTTCAGAAATTTCTCCTTTCTTTTTTGATGCGAAAACAGTTACCTCACTGTTTTTTAATAATTCTCTATCGCCACCAAATTCATGTTTTCGTATTCTCGCAAAGGCTCTATTTGCAATCGCATAAGTCATAAATGGTTCAAGAGTTAATGCTTTATCTAAATCTGTTAACGCTTCATCAAATAGCATTTCATTTAGTTTTAAAGTTCCTCTCGAAAAATAGGCTTCTGCATATTCGGCATCAATTTCAATTGCTTTGTTACAATATTTAATTGCCGATTTTCTATCTCCATTAGTTGAACTCTCTTTACTCTTTTGCATCAACTGAGCGATTTTTTCTAATCTTTTATCAGGAATTATTTTGCCATTTTCCCCTAATTCAACTGATAAAATTTTTCCAGTTGAGTAGTAAATTATGTTTTCTCCTTCAACTATTCCGTTTTTTAAATTGGTTCGCCGTTTAACTTGTCCATTTGGAAAATAAGTTTCCCAAACCCCATCTTCTCCCCCATTTATTCTTGTTCCTTTTTGTTTTAAAGTTCCGTCTTCATAATATTCCTTTTCAAGTCCGTTTGGAATTGAATTTGTGTAATATCTTTCAACGGATAAATTACCATTTTGAAAATACATTTTACGCAATCCATCAAGTTTTCCATTTATTAATATTCCCTCGCCTTGAATCCTTCCACTGTAATAATAATCAATAAATTTTCCGTTAAAGATTTCATTATTTAAATACCAAATTCCATTTTTCCGTTCCATCTGTTTTGATGAAGGAATTTTTTTAAGTTCTTCTGATCTTTTTCTATATTCTTTTGTGTAAATATAAATTGCTCCATCAAATTTCTCAAAACCAAGAGTTTTTAAACTATCAATATTTTTAATAACATTTATATCTGCAATTTCACTTTCAACAATTTCATTACCTTTTTCAGGATCTTCAAGTATTGTTATATTATCTACAATATAAACTATGTTTTCGGACTTATCCTGTCCAAAGAATTTTAATGTTAAAAGGAAAATTGCAATTGTTAGAAATAAGTTTCTTTTCATTTGTTTGACTTTATTATTCACTAAATCAACCAAATATACTTATAATTTTCCAATTACAAACGCTTACAAACAACTACAACCGAAAGTAAGCAGTTAACAACCGAATAAATTTTGGAAGTCGCCACATCTTTGCAATGTCGAAATCAAACAAGTATCGGCAAAACAAAAACATTTTATATAAACCATTTAAATTTTAAACGCCATGAGCACATTAAGAAACAAAGTACAGTTAATTGGACACGTAGGACAAGATCCAGAAATCAAAACATTCGACGGAGGAAAAAAGTTAGCAAAATTAGCAATCGCTACAAACGAAAACTACAAAAACGAAAAAGGCGAGAAAGTAGAAGAAACCCAATGGCACAATCTTGTCGCTTGGGGAAAAACAGCCGACATCATTGAAAAATATGTAGTTAAAGGAAAAGAAATCGCAATTGAAGGCAAACTAACCCACAAAAGTTACGAAGACAAAAACGGAGAAAAACGCTACGTTACCGAAGTCGTAATTGATGAGATATTGTTGTTAGGGAAATAAAAACTATCCTTTAGTTTTCAGTCGCAGTTTTCAGTTTTTCTGGCAACTGCGGCTTTTTTTTGTATCTATTTGGTAAACTTTTCAATTAATTATCTAAGCCACGATTTGCACTAATTATCATGAATTATATTTTTAATTTCTTTAGGTTTTATTCCTCAAAGCTCTGCTTCGATTTTTTTACCGCAAATTCACAAATTAAAAATTAAAAATTTGCGAATTTGCGGTGAATGCCTCTCGGACTCTACCCAAGGAAGTTAGTTTTAAAAATCTGTGGAAATCAATTAAATCTGTGGCGAAAGTTTTATGCATTATTTTCCGTTCATCAAATCCTGAAAACAATCTATAAATTGTCCAACATGCAATCCATCCATTAAACCATGGTGCACGTGAACAGACATGGGCATCGTTCGCTTTCCGTTTTCTGAAACGCTCATTTTTCCAAAAGAAATTTTAGGACAACTATCCGCAAAAGTAAAACTTCGTGCATGCGAAAGTGATGTAAAATCAACCCAAGGAATTGCAGAAAAATGAATCAAATTGTCGCTTTCAAACGTCCGAGTAAAAAGCCCTTTTGTGGTTTGAATACGTTCCATTTCAGCCAACGCTATTTTTGAAAAAACGGCAAAATCTTGATTGTATTCCATAAAGGAAAACCCAAAAGTCCCATCTTCCCGACTTATAGTTACAGAACTATTTATAACATCATAAACATATATTTCCTCTTCAAAAATCCGAAATCGAAACGACTCAATTGCATTTACAGCAGCCAAAGTTTTGTGTAAATAATAAATGAAAAAAGAAAAATTTTCGGCTTTTGATTTTTCATACGCTTTGGTGCAATCAATAGTTACGGTAACCCCAAAAAAAGGTTCTTCCATTTGCTTGAAAAAATGAAAATGTTCCGTTCGATTCCAAGTATC
Source organism: Flavobacterium sp. (assembly GCA_044373885.1). Taxonomy (GTDB): domain Bacteria; phylum Bacteroidota; class Bacteroidia; order Flavobacteriales; family Flavobacteriaceae; genus Flavobacterium. Next base: position 40,681 of record JBIPNF010000001.1, read on the forward strand.
GAGATTTAATTTTTGTTTCAATTTATATGTTTTTGGTAATCTGAGAAATTAAATCAACTTATAGTAAAAGCGGCAAGACTTTTGAAATATTTGTATACGAATAAAAATTATCGTGTTCAATTTCAAAATCAATTTTTTCGTATTCCCAAGTGGTGTGATACGGAATATGAACGCCAAAACCACCAATATTTAAAATAGGTAATACATCCGATTTAAGAGAATTTCCAATCATCAAAAAATCTTCTGATTTACAATCCAATCGTCCTAACATTTTTTGATAATCCAATTCGGTTTTGTCACTCATCACCTCAATATGATGAAAAAAAGTGCCAATTCCAGAGTCGTGAAGTTTTCTGTGCTGGTCTTTTAAATCGCCTTTGGTGGCAACAACCAATTTATATTTTCCTTGCAATTCTTGTAAAACGGTTTCTACTTCGGGTAATAATTCTACCGGTTTTTGCAATAAATCTTTGCCAATTGCAATAATTTTTTCAATTCCTTTTCCTGAAATTGAATGATTGGTTAATTCTAAAGCCGTTTCTATCATCGATAATGTAAAGGCTTTAATTCCAAAACCATACAGCGGTAAATTATTCACTTGATGATTTAATATCAAACCCAATATCTCTTGACTTGACGCATAATCTTGAAATAAAACACAAAAACGTGCTTGCGCTTCATCGAAATAAGGTTCGTTGTGCCACAACGTGTCATCGGCGTCGAATGCAATTACTTTTAAGTTCATTAGAATATTTTTTACCGCAGACTCGAAGATTAAAAAAAATAATCTGCGAATCTGCGGTTATTTTTTTTAATTTATCGTCTCCCCATTCCCAACCCCATCAACATCCGGATTCACAAAAACCAATTTTCCTTCGGCATTTGTAGTCATCAAAATCATTCCTTGACTTTCCACGCCACGTAGATTTCTTGGCGCCAAATTTACTAAAACAGTAACGCGTTTTCCAATAATTTCTTCAGGAGAAAAACTCTCGGCAATTCCCGAAACGATTGTGCGTACATCAATTCCTGTATCGATTTTTAAAATCAATAATTTATTAGCTTTTGGCATTTTTTCTGCTTCTAAAATCGTTCCAACACGCAAATCCATTTTGGCAAAATCCTCATATTGAATGGTTTCCTTCTGTGGATCAGCAACTTTATTTTCTGCTGTATTTGCCACTTTGGTTGCTTCCAATTTATCCATTTGTTTTTGAATTTCTTCGTCTTCAATTTTAGCAAATAGCAATTCTGCTTCGCCAATTTTGTGTCCCGAAGGAATCAATTCAGAAGTTTCGGAAACGGTTTTCCAATCAATTTTAGTTTCTATTTTTAGAATTCTAGATAGTTTTGTAGCAGTAAATGGTAAAAATGGTTCACAAAGCGTACTCAATGCTGCAGCAATTTGCAAGGCTACATACATTTGTGTTTGAACGCGTTCTGGATTGTCTTTTATTACTTTCCAAGGTTCTTCATCGGCAAGATATTTATTTCCCAAACGGGCAACATTCATCAATTCGCCCAAAGCCTCTCTAAATCGGTAGCGCTCAATTGAACTTGAAATTACGGCTGGATACGCTTTTAATTCGGTCAAAGTAGCATTATCCATAACCGAAAATTCGTTCGGATTTGGGACAATTCCCTCGTAATATTTATTGGTTAAAACCACCACACGATTAATGAAATTCCCAAAAACAGCAACCAATTCATTATTGTTTCTCGCCTGAAAATCTTTCCAAGTAAAGTCATTATCCTTTGTTTCTGGAGCATTTGATGTCAACGCATAACGCAAAACATCTTGCTGATTTGGAAATTCTTCCAAATATTCGTGCAACCAAACCGCCCAATTTTTTGAAGTCGATAATTTGTTTCCTTCCAAATTTAAGAATTCATTTGCAGGAACATTATCGGGTAAAATATAACTTCCTTCGGCCTTTAACATGGCAGGAAAAATAATACAATGAAAAACGATGTTGTCTTTTCCAATGAAGTGAACCAACTTGGTATCTTCATTTTTCCAATACGGTTCCCAGTCTTTTCCTTCGCGCAAAGCCCATTCTTTTGAAGCAGAAATATAGCCAATTGGCGCATCAAACCAAACGTATAATTTTTTTCCTTCGGCACCTTCAACGGGAACATCAATTCCCCAATCTAAATCTCTGGTTACAGCGCGAGGCTCTAATCCGCCGTCAATCCAAGATTTTACTTGACCGTAAACATTAGGCTTCCAATCGTTTTTATGTCCAACTAAAATCCATTCTTTCAAGAAATCTTCATAACGATCCAAAGGCAAAAACCAATGTTTCGTTGCTTTCATTATTGGAGTTTCTCCTGTAATAGTTGATTTAGGATTTATTAAATCAGTTGCATTTAGTGTAGAACCACATTTTTCACATTGATCGCCATATGCTTCTTCATTTCCGCATTTTGGACAGGTTCCAATTACAAATCGGTCGGCCAAAAATTGATTTGCTTTAGCATCGTATAATTGCTCGGTTACTTGCTCTATAAAATCGCCCTTATCGTATAATTTTTTGAAAAATTGGGAAGCGGTATCATGATGAATTTTTGAAGAAGTTCTAGAATAATTATCAAAAGAAATTCCAAAATCAACAAATGATTTACGAATAATTCCATCATATTTATCGATTATTTCTTGTGGCGTAACTCCTTCTTTTTTGGCTTTCATCGAAATAGCAACCCCGTGTTCATCGCTTCCGCAAACAAACAAAACGTCTCTACCTTGCAATCTTAAATAACGAGAATAAATATCTGAGGGTACATATACACCCGCCAAATGTCCGATGTGAATAGGTCCGTTTGTATAAGGCAAAGCTGCCGTTATAGTATATCTTTTAGGATTTTGTATCATAATTATATTTTAGAAATTCTTGAAACACGTTCAGAATCTATGCAAAAATAAGATATTTTCTGATAGGGACAAGTTGCTGACAGGCACGTACTGAATAATTTATTGTTTATTAAAATTTATAACGATGAAGTAACTTCAATCCTATTTTGTATATTCGTAAATTGAATACCTGAAATCTATAATAATGAAGTGGGAACAATTACTATCTCTCAAGCGCCAAGGCGACACTAGCAAGCGATTACGCAAAGAACAAGACGACACCCGATTGGGTTTTGAGGTTGATTATGACCGAATTATATTTTCAGCAGCTTTCCGAAGTTTGCAAGACAAAACACAAGTGATTCCGTTGTCGAAAACTGATTTTGTGCATACGCGATTGACGCATAGTTTAGAAGTTTCTGTAGTTGGGCGCTCAATTGGTCGGTTAGTTGGCAAAAAAATAATTGAAAAATATCCTTATTTACAAGAAATTCACGGATTTCAAATGAATGATTTTGGCGCTATTGTTGCTGCGGCTTCTTTGGCTCATGATATTGGAAATCCACCTTTTGGACATTCTGGGGAGAAAGCAATTGGCGAATATTTTTCAAATGGTAACGGACAAAAATACCAAGCCGATTTGACAAAAAAAGAGTGGCAAGACCTCATCGATTTTGAAGGAAATGCCAATGGTTTTTCAGTTTTAACGAGTTCAAGACCCGGAAACGAAGGTGGATTGAGGATTTCCTATGCAACGCTTGGCGCCTACATGAAATATCCAAAAGAAAGTTTGCCAAAAAAACCAACTTCAGATATAGCCGATAAAAAATATGGTTTTTTTCAATCGGATGTAGCTTTTTTTAAAGAGGTAGCTTCAGAATTGGGGATGATTTCTAATAAAACTGGAAATGATGTTGGTTTTGAAAGACATCCTTTGGCCTATTTGGTCGAAGCTGCTGATGATATTTGTTACACTATTATCGATTTTGAAGATGGAATGAACCTTGGATTGGTTTCTGAAGATTATGCCTTAGAATATTTAATAAAATTAGTGAAAGACAGTATTGATACCAAAAAATACAATACTTTAACAACAAAAGAAGATCGTATTAGCTATTTGCGAGCACTTGCAATTGGAAGTTTAATTAACGATGCCGTGAATGTATTTATAGAAAATGAAGCTGCAATTTTAGAAGGAAAATTCCCCTTTGCATTAACAGATAAAAGCAAATACAAAGCTCAAATGGATGATATTATCAAACTAAGTGTGAAAAATATTTATCAAAGTCGGGAAGTTATCGAAAAAGAATTGACGGGTTATCAGATAATAAATACATTATTAGATAAATTTACAACTGCTTTTAACAATGATTTTGATGGAAAAGCATCTAATTTCGATAAATTAGTATTGCAATTACTTCCTGAAAAATTCAAAGTTGAAAAAGAAAATTTATACGACAGATTGCTTCATATTTGTCACTTTATTTCCTTGCTAACTGACGGGAATGCCTATATTTTATATAACACAATTACAGCATCTAAAAGTTAAATAGTCAATTATTTATGTTGTTTTTTTGAAACAGCTATTTGTAAATGTTATTTTTACAACATATAAATCACTGAATATAAAAATGAAAGAAAACTTACTCGTTTTAATTTGCACATTTGTGTTTGTTACTTCTGGACTTTCTCAAGAAAAGGTAGAACAAAATTCTAAACTTGCTACTAAAATAGAAGGGAGCAAAGTTGTTTCTAAGAAAACGAAAACTTTAAAACCAGACAAAAAGACTAAAGAATTAAGAAAGAAATTAGCTTATTTTCAAGAACACAGTCCATTTAAAAAGACCATTCAATTATCAAAAGAGGAAAGAAAAGAAAATGGACTTCCACCAAATAAATATTATGAAAGCGAGTGGGAACTAACGATGAGTCCTATATTAGGAAGACCTACACCTGAAAATATAGAGATTGTTAGAGAAAATCTTAAACGCGAAAGACAAAGATTGCTATCTACAGGAAGAGTTCCTGGGGATGCAGTTGATAATAGTTGGGTGGAAAGAGGACCAACAAATGTAGGCGGTAGAACCCGTGCAATTATGTTTGACCCTAATGACGCAACACGTGAAACAGTTATTGCTGGTGGAGTTAGTGGTGGTTTATGGAAAAACACCGCTATTTCAAATTCGAATTCTCAGTGGACAAGGGTTAACATTCCAGAAAATCTAAATGTTTCATGTATCACTTTCGACCCCAACAATTCTAATATTTTCTATGTTGGAACAGGAGAATCTTATACAGGCGGGGCTGTTGGTGGCGATGGTGTTTGGAAATCAACTAATAGAGGTGTAACTTGGACAAAAGTTTTTGGAGGAGTTTCGGGAGCTACAACATTTCAATCGGCCGCAAATGTTACTATTAATAGTCCGATTGGATTAGCGGGTAACTATCCATGTTTTCCAAATTCCTCTTTTGGACCAGCGATTACAAATCCAATTACAGGGAATATTGTGCTAGTTACAGATGGTTTATCCGTTCCAACTTCACTTGGATGCAGTGCCTTGACGAATTCGAGTGAGCTAAGTAACAAAATAGCTTTAGTGAGAAGAGGAAGTTGTAATTTTTCTGTAAAAGTTGCAAATGCTCAAGCTGCTGGAGCCATTGCAGTAATAGTTATGAATAATGTTATAGGACCACCAGGTGCAATGGGTGGAACTGATGCAACAATTGCAATACCATCTGTGATGATTTCTCGCGAAGATGGAAATTTATTAGAAGCAGCTTTAGCAACAGGAATTGTAAATGGAAGTTTAAATCCAAGGACTGTAGGTGTGCTTTCAGGCAATATTGTTCCAGGAATTCAGTTTATTAATAAAATTGCTATAAGAAATAATGGCGGAAATTCAGAAATATTTATTGCAGCCGCTGATTCTTATTATGGTTCTTCAAATGCGACTACTTATATTGGCTCAGATTCATATGGCATTTATAAATCGAGTGATGGAGGACTAAATTGGACTTTATTAACGCTTCCTCTTACTGCAAACGGAAATAAGCATTGTCCAAATGATATAGAAATTGGTACAGATAATAAAATTTGGGTTTCAACAACTGAAAGTTTTGCGCATTCAGACGGTGGAGGAAAAGTATTCAGTTCCACAGATGGAGGAGCAACATTCGTTGATAAATATACCGTTACAGGAAATGGAGGAGGAGCAAGAGTGGAAATTGAAGCATCAGGTACAAATGCTAATACTATTTATGTATTATCCCAATTAAATCAAGCAACTGCAACTGACGCCGTTGAGGTTAAAATTATAAAAACTACCGATGGATTCGCAACATCAACTGTAACTGCTTTGCCTGTTGGAAATGAGACTAGGGAAACAACTTTCGGTTTTACAGGTGCTCAGGCCTTTTATAATTTAATGATAGAGGCTGATCCAACGAATGATCAAATTGTGTATGTTGGAGGAATTGATTTATACAGATCTGCAAATGGATGTACAACTTGGACCACAATTTCAAATTGGACAACAAATGTTCATTCTGATCAACACGCAATGACATTCAAGCCAGGAAGCCCTAATAGCGCTATTTTTGGAAACGATGGGGGTGTCTATTATGCTGGAAATTTAGCAACTGCAACTAGTAATTCAGGAATTACCTCAAGAAATAATGGGTTCAATGTAACTCAATTCTATAGTTTAGGTGTAGCACCAACAATCACAGTCAGCGGATTAACAAATGACTACTTTGTTGCTGGCGCACAAGATAATGGCTCTCAATATTTTGCGGGAGCTATTGCCGGAGCAAGTTCAAGTAGTAAAGTACAAGGAGGAGATGGGGCTTTTTCAATGTTTGACCAAGGAGCAGATAAATACTACATTACAAATTATGTATACAACCAAAGTATTTATTACAGACCTATCGGCGGTACCGCAAGAGAATTTAATAACGAAACTACTTCAAATGGCGCATTTATATGCCCAATGGCCTTAGATTCTAATAAAGATATTTTATTTTCTGATTATACCATTCCAGCGTCTGGTGCAACCGCAACCGTATACGGAATTAGAAGATATGCAAATTTAAAAACGACGAATGTTGTTAAAGCAACTATTACAAATGCACTTTTTACGAATTCTCCAACGGCATTAACAGTATCTAAATATAATACTGCTACAACAACTTTATTAGCGGGTTTTAAAAACGGAAAAGTATTGTTATCTACAAATGCAAATACTACTGTAAGCACTTCTGTAACTTGGACGGATATAACGAGTCCTGATTTCGTTGGGAGTGTTTCAGATGTTGAATTTGGCAATACAGAAAATGATATTTTTGTTACTTTCCATAATTATAACGTCGTAAGTATTTGGTATAGTGCAGACAGAGGAGTAACTTGGCAAAACAAAGAAGGAAATTTCCCTGATATTCCTGTTAAATGTATTTTGCAAAACCCTATTTTAAATAAATCAAATGAAGTTATTATCGGAACTGAATTGGGTGTGTGGTTTACAAGTTCTTTTAATACTGCATCACCAGTTTGGTATCAATCGTTCAATGGAATGAGTAATGTTAAAGTTACTGATTTAGATTTAAGAAATGACAACGCCGTTTATGCAGCTACTTATGGAAGAGGCGTTTTCTCTGGTGTTTTCACAGCTGCAACATTGGCAAACGAAGATTTTTCTAATTCAAAAGGAGTTTCTATTTATCCAAATCCTTCAAATGGAAGATTTAATATCAACATCAATCAGTTTAGCGGAAAAGTAAATATCCAAGTGGTAGATTTGAACGGAAGAGAAGTTTATACTGCTAAAAACGAACTATTTAATTCTGAAAAAGCAATAGATTTACAAATGTTAGAAGCTGGAATTTACGTACTTAGAATTTCTGGGGAAAATTTAAATTACTCTCAAAAAATTATTAAGAACTAGGTATTTATTAGAATAGCGACAAAAAATCCAATTATTTAGATGGTTGGGTTTTTTTTTATGATAAAATTGACATCAAACTTTCAACGTCTATTTTACAATATTTTTGTAATTCTTCGACCGTTCCGTGTTCAATAAATTCATCGGGGATTCCTAAATTTAGTATTGGTTTTGGATATTTATTTTGTGATGCAAATTCAAGAATGGCACTTCCAAAACCACCTTTGATTACGCCATCTTCAATGGTAATTATTTTTTCAAATTCATTGAAAATCGTATGTAATTCCTTTTCATCTAATGGCTTAACAAATGCAAAATCATAGTGCGCAATTGTATCAGAATTATTTATTTTAGCTAAGGCCAATGTAACATTATTCCCTATTGCACCATTCGATAAAACAGCGGTAATCGTTCCTTCTTTCAAATAATTAGCTTTCCCAATTTCAATTTTTTTGTATGTCCCGAACCGTCGGGATTGCCAATCTACAATTTCCCCACGACCTCTTGGATAGCGAATCGCAATTGGATTATTCAAAACCAATTGAGCGGTATATAAAATATTTCGTAGCGCTATTTCATTCATTGGTGCATACACAATCATATTGGGAATGCAGCGCAAATACGCCAAATCAAAAACCCCGTGATGCGTAGCGCCATCTTCGCCAACCAATCCTGCTCTATCTAAACAGAAAATAACGGGAAGGTTTTGCAAAGCCACATCATGAATTACTTGGTCATACGCCCGTTGCAAAAAAGTTGAGTAAATATTGCAAAAAACAATCATTCCTTGCGTAGCCATTCCTGCCGCCAATGTAACGGCGTGTTGTTCGGCGATTCCAACGTCAAAAGCGCGTTTTGGAAATACATCCATCATAAATTTTAAGGAACTTCCTGATGGCATTGCGGGTGTAATTCCAATTATTTTTTCATTTGATTTTGCCAAATCTAAAACCGTTAATCCAAAAACATCTTGGTATTTTGGTGGCAAATGCTGTTCCAGTTTAGGAATGATATCGCCTGTAATTTTATCAAATTTTCCGGGTGCGTGGTATTGCACTTGGTTGTCTTCGGCTTGTTGTAATCCTTTCCCTTTTGTGGTAATGATGTGAAGAAATTTTGGGCCTTTTATTTTTTGTAATCGTTTTAATTCTTTGAGAATTGCAAAAATATCGTGTCCATCAATAGGTCCAGAATAATCAAAATTCAAGGACTTAATCATGTTGTTTTGCCTTGGGTTTTTGCCTTCTTTTACAGCAGTCAAATAGTTTTTCAAAGCACCAACACTAGGATCAATTCCAATGGCATTATCGTTGAGAATTACCAATAAATTAGCATCGGTAACACCTGCGTGATTCAATCCTTCAAACGCCATTCCCGATGCAATTGATGCGTCACCAATTACAGCAATGTGTTGTTTGTTGAAATCCCCTTTTAAATTGGATGCAATTGCCATTCCTAACGCTGCCGATATGGAAGTCGAAGAATGTCCAACGCCAAAAGTATCGAAATTGCTTTCGCTTCGTTTTGGAAATCCAGAAATACCATTAAGTTGTCGGTTGGTATGAAAATTCTCTCGTCTCCCTGTAAGAATTTTATGCCCATAGGCTTGATGTCCAACATCCCAAACTAATAAATCATTTGGAGTATCAAAGATATAATGCAAAGCGATTGTGAGTTCTACAACACCCAAACTTGCACCCAAATGCCCCTCTTTTACGGCTACAATATCAATAATAAAATCACGCAATTCTTGAGCCAATTGAGGAAGTTGGTTTTCATCAAGGAGCCGTAAATCAGATGGAGAATTTATATGTTGAAGTAAGTTGCTTTTCATTATAGTTTAAAAAACAAATTTACGGTTTTAAATTGAAATGTTTTTGGTTTAATTCTGTATCAAAAAATGTTCTTAATTTAAAGATGAGGCGAATAAAGTTGTTAATCGCCTCAAAAATTCACTATATTTGAGGCGATTAACGTTTTTAAATAGCTCAATGAAATACAACTGGCAACTAACTGATTGGCCAAAATTCACATTTGATGATTCTGTAATAGATTCGTTGTGTATGGATTTTGCTTTAGAAACAGGAGAATTAAAAGGACTTGTTGATTCTTTATCGACTGATATTCAGCAAGAAACTATTTTGCAATTTATGATTTCCGAGGCTATTAAAACTTCAGAAATAGAGGGTGAATTTTTTAGTCGACAAGATGTAATGTCTTCAATCAAGAAAAATTTAGGCATTGTTGATTTTGGTCAAATCAGAGACAAAAATGCACAAAGAATTGGAAACTTGATGGTAACGGTTCGAAATTCGTATTCTGAAAAACTTACTGAAATAGGAATAAAGAAATGGCATTCTTTGCTCATGGAGTATTCCAAGCTTGTCAATCCTGGTGTATATAGAACTGGGAATGAGCCGATTAAAATTGTTTCAGGATCTTTTAGCAAAGAAATTATCCATTTTGAAGCACCGCCATCCAGCCAAGTTCCAATTGAGATGAAAGAATTTATTAAATGGTATAATGCTTTTGAAATAAAAGCAACCGATATTAAAAATGCATTGATAAAAACTTCGATTTCACATTTGTATTTTGAAAGTATTCATCCTTTTGAAGATGGAAATGGAAGAATTGGGAGGGCTATTGCCGAAAAATGTCTTTCGGAATGCTTGAATAGACCTATTTTAATGAGCATTTCAAGTACAATTGAAGAAAACAAAAAACGATATTACCAATCGTTAAAACAAGCCCAAAGAACACTAGAAATTACAGATTGGATTCTTTATTTTTCAACATTGATTTTAGAATCTCAAAAAAATGCCAAACAAACGGTACTTTTCACATTGAACAAAACTAAATTTATAGACCAATTCAAAAACCTGATGAATG
>JBIPNF010000182.1:0-5086 GCA_044373885.1 Flavobacterium sp.
ATTTATTGATTGCCAAGAAACTATCCGAAGCCACGAATGCCATCGCTCCAAAAAGAATGAAAAATCGGGAGGATAAATTCCAACTAAAATAACCTCGCCAAGCAAAGGCCAACATTATAGAAATGGTAACGGCATAGATACTCACCGGGATTTTCAAGGCTCCTAGTTTTGGCAATAGCATCGACAACAAACTTTGTAAATAAAGTACTATCATAACAAATCCAGCCCAAAAAACGAGATTTTTCTTATACGCTTCCGTAATTCCAAGTTTAGAAAATAGGAAAATATAAAACACATGTGCGGTTAAAAAAGAAAGCAAACCGGCTATAAAAAATAGCTCATGCTTGTTGGTAAACAACAATAATACATCTCCAATCCACGAAAAAGTCAAGGCCAATAATAGGAGTTTCTTGGTAGGAAATGCCTCTTGATAATAGACAAACAAAAACAACAACGGCATTAAAAATGGTTTTAAAAACCCAGTTATGGTTCCGTAATCCAGTACAATAAGCAGCAAATCAATAGCCGCTATAAGTAGGAATCCTTTCAAAAAAAGTGCTTTGTTCATAATGATGTTTTTATGTAGTTTGTAGTACTGCTGGTGTTTTTTTAAAGACAACGAACACAAAATAAACTGTCGCCAATAACGAAAAGAGTAAATACCCTATAATACTAAAATTTCCATAGGGTGTCAAGCCGTTCAACCCAAACCAATCGCCTAAACGCAAAACAATTGCAATTCCAAAAAAGAACCGCAACCCTTCCCAAAACAAGGCTGAAGAACGGGTATCCATTAATTCTGTGTAACTGTAAATAGTTACAAACAAAAACGCACCATAGATGAAAATATTAGGCATTCCAATTGTCGCAATGTTATTGAACAAATAACTCACAAAAACTAAGGTTATTAGCGCTTGAAGCACCGACCAATATACCAGTTTTTTGGAGTGCGAGGAGTTGTATTTTTGAAACGCATACACGTCTTTTATTTTTTGTACCGGATATTTCTCCTCGAAGTTTTCTGGTCGCCAGCCTGTCGGTTGAAACCAAATGGTGAACTTGTCTTTCCAATTTTTGGTTCGCCAGGCATCGGCAATCAAAAGGCGTAAATGCTGAAAATTAATCCGAATAGGATTCCAGGTTTGCGCTGGTCTGGTAATGCCAAAAACCGCAGGAACGGTATCTAATTCTTCTTGGAAAGTGCCAAAAAGCCTGTCCCAAATAATAAATATTTGCGAGTGGTTCTTGTCCATGTATTCTGGGTTAATGGCATGGTGCACGCGGTGGTGCGACGGCGTAACAAGAATTTTCTCTAGAAAACCCATTTTCTTGATATAGGTAGTGTGGTACCAAAACTGAAGGAACAACTGTATGGGAAGTGTGATAACGATTACTTTTGTGGGCACCCCTAGAAGTGCTGCGGGAAGTAATAAAAACGTGAAAAGGTTTACAAAACTTGATATGGATTGGCGCAAAGCACACGCCAAATTGAATTCTTCACTGCTGTGGTGAATGGCGTGTTTGTTCCAAAAAAAATTGATTTGATGTGCCAATCGGTGAATCCAATACCCATAAAAATCAATGGCTATAAATGCGATGCAATAGGTTAAAGCATTCGCTTCTAAATGGAAAATGGCTACTTTGGAAAGCATCCAATTATAGGAAATGAAAGTGATACTTAGCCCTAATACGTCTTTCACAGAATTGGTCATTCCAGAACTAATACTTGAAACACTGTCCATCAATGGGATTTTTTGGTTTAATTTAAAATACCCATACGCCATTTCGATTAGTATCAAAACTAAAAAAAGTGGCATTGCGATGATTAAGATTTTGCCGTACTGTTCCATTAGGTTAAATTTTGTTGTTGGTTATATGTTGTATGTTGTATGTTGTATGTTTTCTAACAATAATGCTGTTAGGACAGTCTGAAAAGTAGTTGATGATTACGTTTTTCGTCTACTATCTAGTTTCTTACAACTTACAACTTTTTCAACCCACAACCCTTTTTACACTATCTCCGCACTCAACCCCGCCTCCAACAACTGCAAACACTGGGGCGTTAATTCTTTAATCGGACCCGTTTTCACGGTGCATTTCCCATTGTAGTGCACAATCAATGAGCATTGTTCGGCTTGTTCCGGGGTATGGTTGCACACTCGAATTAAGGTATCAATCACGTGGTCGAAAGTATTGACATCGTCATTGTACATCACGATTTCATTATCAAATGAAACACTTTCCTTAACTTCTACTTTTTCACGAACTTTTTCTTTTGTACTCATAGCTTTGAATATAAGAACTTACAACATCTAATTTACGTATTTTAATGATACCCAATTGTTTCTTTCAAACTTTTTAACATACGTCAATCCTTTCTCGGTGCACGAAGCATCAATAAATGGAATGTCCTCATTATAAAATCCACTCAACAGCAAAATTCCATTTTTATTCAAACAGTCTACATAACTTTGCATGTCGTTCAACAAGATATTGCGATTGATATTGGCAATAATCACATCGTATTGTTTTCCCTTCAACAAAGCAGCTTCTCCCTCGTAAACGGAAATTTGACTGCAGTTATTACGTTCTACATTTTCGATTGAATTCAGGTAACACCAATTGTCAATGTCAATAGCGTCAATAGGTCCGGCGCCTTTCATTTCCGCTAAAATGGCTAAAATAGCAGTGCCACAACCCATGTCCAACGTCTTTTTCCCAGCTACATCGGTTTCCAATAAATGCTGAATCATCATGTGGGTGGTTTCGTGGTGACCGGTTCCAAAACTCATTTTTGGTTCGATTACAATGTCGTATTCGGCGTCGGTTTTAGGATGAAAAGGAGCGCGAACATGACAAATTCCATCGACCTCAATGGCTTCAAAATTCTTTTCCCATTCTTCATTCCAATTCACTTGTTCAATTTCTTCGATGGTATAGGAAACAACAAATTCTGGAGAATTCAGGATGTGTAAATCCTCTAAGAGGTTCTCGGTCCAGAATTGTTTTTGGATATAAGCCACCACTCCGAAGTCGCTTTCAATGAAGCTTTCGAAGGGCAATTCTCCCAATTCCGCTACTAATATTTCCGATCCTAATTCTTTTGGTTCCACCGCAAAATGAAATCCTAAATAGATGTTTGACATGTTTTTATTTTTGTTTTACCACAAAGGGTGATTGGTTGTGGGTTGTATGTTGTATGTTGTTGGCAGCATCCGACTTCTCGTTTTCTAACCTACGACTTTTTCAACCTCCAACTTTTTTAAATAGCATTTACAATAGCTGCAAAATCTTCTGCTTTCAACGCTGCACCACCAATTAACCCTCCGTCAACATCAGGTTTAGAGAAAATTTCTTGAGCATTGTCGGGTTTTACGCTTCCTCCGTAAAGGATAGAAACATCTTCGGCAACGTCGCTACCGAAAGCTTTTCTAACGGTTTCTCTAATGAATTCATGCATTTCTTGTGCTTGTTCTGGACTTGCGGTTTCGCCGGTTCCAATTGCCCAAACTGGCTCATAGGCCAAGACGATATTTTCCCAAGAAGAAGCTTGAATGTGAAACAAACCGTCTTTCAATTGGTTTTCAACGATGTTAAAATGATTTCCCGATTGACGGTCTTTCAATTCTTCACCAAAGCAAAAAATAGCGGTCATGTTGTGTTTTATAGCGGTATCTACTTTAGAAGCGATCAATGCATCGGTTTCATGAAAATAGGCACGACGCTCAGAATGCCCAAGGATTACGGCATTAACTCCAATACTTTGAAGCATGTCCGCAGAAATTTCACCTGTATAAGCACCGCTTTCCGCTTGGTGCATGTTTTGTGCAGCCACTCCGATATTGGTATATTCCAAATGATTCACCGCCGATGATAAATTTACGAATGTTGGCGCTACAATAATTTGTACTTCTTTATCTGTCGGTAATTTTTCGATTAATTCGTTCAATAAATCTTCTGTTTCCTCTGCATTTTTATGCATCTTCCAGTTTCCTGCTACAATTTTAGTTCTCATTATTGTTTTATTTATTATTTGATTTTATATTTTTAACCGCAAAGGGCGCAAAGTTTTACGCAAAGTACGCAAAGAGTATTAACCGCAGATGCGCAGATTTTTTTTTAATTTGTGTTAATTTGTGCAATTCGTGGCTATTTTTTTTTGTCTTTCATCTATTATCTATTTGTCTCTTTTTCATTCTACATTAAGACTTTCGACATTCGACTTATTTATCTTCACTTAACGTTTTCTGAATCAAATCAAAATCTGTTTCGATAGCTCGGTACAAACTAATTCCTCCTGTTTTGTTGACAATAATGTACCTTGGAATCCAATCCAAATCAATTGATTTCCCGAAAGCACCTTTCATTCCGTCTTTAATTAAAAAGTGATCGCCTTTCAATTCGTGCTTTGCAATTCCCTCTTTCCATTTGTCAAATGTTTTATCGCAAGACAAAAACACATAAACTACATCGGGATTATTCGTTTGCAATTCTTTGATTTTCGGCATTGCTTTCACACAGTCGCCACACCACGAAGCCCAAAATTCCAACACAATTGTTTTGCCTTTGTGCTTTTCTAAAATGGATTGAAAAGCAATTTCTGAACTATCTATTGCTACTAGACTTTCCGTCAAAGTTTCTTTTGAGAATGCTGTCTTTTGTGCATTAGAACAAGAAAAAGAGACAACGGCAATTAATAAAGCAAGTATTTTTTTCATTTTTGGGGATTGTTATTTGTAATTTATTTAAAATTATTTTTCGGTTTACCTATTCTACGATTAAACAATTAACCATTTAACGATTAACCTATTTAACAATTAAACTGTTATTTGCTGTTTTTCAACGCAGAATACGGTTTTTGAACCATTGCTTTGAATTCCGCCGCATTGAATTTATTATCGGTAATTCCGAAATAGTATTTTATCTCGTTTCCATTCCATAAATACTTCACACCTGGAGTATCTTTTCCTGTGCCTAAAGCATTCCAAAAAGGAATAACTTCAATGATTTTATACGGATATTCAGCACCTGCAAATTTGAAGAATTCTGGAATTAAATCCGCTTCTTCATTCATAAAGATGATTCT
>JBIPNF010000026.1:0-17077 GCA_044373885.1 Flavobacterium sp.
TGGTTTTCCTGATAAACCGCCCGTTTCAAATTTGTTTTCTGATTGTAAACCTTCGCGAGAAATGGTCGTATTGGTTGCAATTACACCCGCGATTTTTGTGCTGTTTACAATATCAATAATGTCTAACAACTGTTCGTTGGTTAAATCGGGAGCAATTTTCAGTAAGATTGGTTTTTGTTTTGGTCGGGCTAAATTCTGGTCTTGCAGGGTTTGCAATAATTTAGTCAAGGGTTCTTTTTCTTGTAATTCTCTTAGGTTTGGAGTGTTTGGCGAACTTACATTAACTACAAAATAGTCTACATAATCGTATAATGCTTCAAAGCAAATTACGTAATCGTCAACCGCATTTTCATTTGGCGTAAGCTTATTTTTTCCAATGTTTCCACCGATTAAAACCCCTTTATTTTGTTTTAAATGTTCAACAGCATTTTGAACACCTTTGTTATTGAAACCCATTCTGTTAATAATGGCGCTATCTTGCCTAAGCCGAAACAATCGCTTTTTAGGATTTCCATCTTGGGCTTTTGGCGTTAGTGTTCCTATTTCTATAAATCCAAATCCAAAATTAGAAAGTTCGTTATATAAAACGGCATCTTTATCAAAACCCGCTGCCAATCCCACAGGATTTTTGAATTTTAGTCCAAAGACTTCTGTTTCTAATCTTTTGTCGTTTACTGCATACAAACTCTTGAATAAAGAGGAAACGCCTGGTATTTTAGACAGCAATCGAATGAGCGAAAAGGTGAAATAGTGTACTTTCTCTGGGTCAAACCAAAAGAGAATCGGACGAATTATAAGTTTGTACATGGTAGTTTTTGTTGTGTGGTGCAAAAGTAAAGAATAGTTTTTAGATACTACTATTTTTATAACGGATGTTACTTTAAGAAGCATTTTGGCAGAAAATAATAAAATCATTAATTTGAAAGCTATAAAATTGTTACTTTTGAAGTTGTTGCAACCTAAAATTTATACAATGCAAAAAGTGTTTCCTAGAATTGGCTTTATTTTTCTTTTTTTATTTCAAATAGTTTCCGCACAACAGCCTGCAAAACCAAATGCTGCTGCTATTTTTAACCAATTACAGAAACTGGATTTTTTAGGTTCGGTGCTCTATATTGCCGCACATCCTGATGATGAAAATACCCGCTTAATTTCTTATTTATCCAATGAAAAAATGGCACGAACAGGATATTTATCTCTGACTCGTGGCGATGGTGGTCAGAATTTGATAGGTTCCGAATTGCGAGAACAATTGGGCGTAATTAGAACACAGGAACTTCTTGAAGCCAGAAAAATTGATGGTGGAGAGCAGTTTTTTTCTCGTGCCAATGACTTTGGATATTCTAAAAACCCTGAGGAAACCTTACAAATTTGGGATAAAAATCAGGTGTTAAGCGATGTGGTTTGGGCAATTCGTAAATTTCAACCCGACGTAATCATCAACCGCTTTGATCATCGTTCGCCTGGAACTACCCACGGACATCATACCGCTTCTGCCCTATTGAGCGTTGAAGGATTTGAATTGGCTAACAATCCCAACTATTTTCCAGAGCAATTGAATTTGGTTCAACCATGGCAACCAAAGCGACAGTTTTTCAACACTTCGTGGTGGTTTTATGGAAGCAAAGAAAAATTTGATGCAGCAGATAAAACCAATTTAAGTGCCTTGCAAATTGGTGTTTATTATCCTTCAATAGGCAAGTCAAATCAAGAAATCGCAGCGTTAAGCAGAAGTTGTCATCAATCGCAAGGATTTGGAAGTACGGGAAGTCGTGGTGAAGAAATTGAATATTTAGAATTGCTAAAAGGAAGTTCTTTACAAGATAAAACCAATGTATTTGAAGGAATAGATACCACTTGGAACCGCGTGAAAGGTGGCGCAGCAATAGGACAATTATTAGAGAAAGTACAACAACAATTCGATTTTAAAAATCCATCAGGAAGCATTCCAGATTTGGTGAAAGCCTATTCCATGATTCAATTATTAGAAGACGAACATTGGAAAACCATAAAATCCGATGAAATTAAGAAAATAATTGCTGCTTGTTCTGGATTGTACCTTGAGGCGGTTGCTGAAAACCAAACGGCAACTCCAAATAGCATTATAAAAATTAAAATTGAAGCCATAAACAGAAGTGCAATAGCAATGCAATTGGAAAGTATAACTTCGTTACCGGAACAAAAAAATTGGGTTCAGAATAGTGCTTTGAAAAATAATATTTCTCAAAGTTTAAGTTTAGAAATTTCATTACCTGAAACAGTAAGTTATACCAATCCATATTGGCTGAATGAAAAAGGAAGTATTGGAATGTATCGCGTTGATAAACAAAGTAACATTGGGATTCCTGATGTAATACGGCAGATAAAAGTTGTTTTTGCCATTGTAATAAATGGTTTTTCAATTCCATTTGAACGCACTATTATTTATAAATACAATGACCCAACAAAAGGGGAAGTTTATAATCCACTAGATATTGTTCCTGAAGTTACTACATCAATTATTGATAAAGTTGCTATTTTCAATACTGGAAAATCGAAAAGTATTGGTGTAAAAGTAAAAGCGGGAAAAGACGCAGAAAGCGGGGAACTCAAATTAGAGTTGCCAAACAATTGGAAAGTTGTTCCCACCGCAATTCCATTTGCCTTGAGCAAAAAAGGAGAAGAACAAATCGTATATTTTGAGGTTTCACCACCCAAAAATGCGGAAGAAATTATAGTGAAATGTGTCGCAATTGTGAACAATAAAAAATTTGATAAAGAACAGATTAACATCAATTACAATCACATTTCAAAGCAACAAATTCTTAGGAATTCGGAAGCGAAATTCATCAAATTAGACATTAAAATTGGAAATGAAAAAATAGCTTATATTATGGGAGCAGGCGATGAAATCCCACAGAGTTTAACGCAAATGGGCTACGAAGTAACTGTTGTAAAACCTGAAGAAATTTCGAAAGAAAAGCTCCTAAATTTTGACGTCGTTATAACTGGAATTAGGGCTTACAATACCGATAAAGCATTGGCATTCAAACAAGATATATTATTCAATTTTGTAAAAGAAGGAAAAACGATGTTGGTACAATACAACACAACCGATGAATTAATTACCAAAAATATCGCGCCATTTACTCTAAAAATATCCCGAGATCGCGTGACCGAAGAAAATGCAGAAGTGCGCTTTTTAGAACCCCATCATCCTATTTTAAACTACCCAAATAAAATCACTTCCAAAGATTTTGAAGGTTGGAAACAAGAACAAGGCTTGTATTATCCAAGTGAATGGGACGCTGCCTTTACTCCTATTTTATCTTCAAATGACAAAGGAGAATCTCCTAAAAATGGTGCGTTACTAATTGCAAAATATGGAAAAGGACATTATATTTATACCAGTTTAAGCTTCTTTAGAGAGTTACCAGAAGGCGTTTCCGGTGCGTTTAGAGTAATGGCAAATTTAATTTCAATTCAATAAAAACGATATGAACGAAAATAATACTTGGAAGAAAAATTACACTTGGGTTTTGGTAGCGAATGCCGTTTATATTTTGTTTTTCTATATAATAATGCAATTATTTTCATAAGCCATGCAAAAAATTGATTGGATAGTTCTCGTAATTACACTGCTTTTCATCGTAATTTATGGAGTTTGGAAAACTAAAGGAAGTTCAAAAAATGTTGAAGACTATATTTTAGGAAACAACGAAACCCCTTGGTGGACGGTTGGATTGTCAGTAATGGCAACACAAGCAAGTGCGATTACTTTTCTTTCAACTCCAGGACAAGCCTATCATGACGGAATGGGTTTTGTGCAATTTTACTTCGGATTACCAATTGCTATGGTAGTTATTTGCATTACGTTTATACCTATTTACCACAAACTAAAAGTTTTTACGGCCTATGAATATTTAGAACAACGATTCGATTTGAAAACCCGTTCGTTAGCTTCTATATTATTCTTGGTACAAAGAGGTTTAGGAACAGGAATTACCATTTATGCACCTTCGATAATACTTTCATCAATTTTAGGATGGAATTTAACGCATTTGAATATTATCATTGGGACGCTTGTAATTATTTATACATTTTCAGGAGGAACAAAAGCGGTAAATGTGACACAAAAATACCAGATGTTTGTGATTATGTTTGGTATGTTTGCGACATTTTTCTTGATTTTGCATTTGCTACCCAACGACATGACTTTCGGTAATGCACTTCATATTGCAGGTGCAAATGACAAGATGAACATTGTAGATTTTTCATTTGACCCTGAAACGCGTTATACTTTTTGGAGTGGAATTACGGGTGGTTTTTTCTTGGCGCTTTCCTATTTTGGTACCGACCAATCACAAGTTGGACGTTATTTATCAGGAAAATCGGTGCGAGAAAGTCAGATGGGATTAATTATGAATGGCTTCTTGAAAGTACCGATGCAGTTCTTTATTTTATTGATTGGCGTTATGGTTTTTGTGTTTTTCCAATTCAATCCTGTTCCGTTAAATTTCAATCCAAACAACAAAATTGTTATTGAGAAATCTGTATTTAAAAAGCAATATCACGAACTAGAGCAACAACTTGTCGATTTATCGGAAGAGAAAAAAGAATTTAATCTTTTGTATATTGATCATTTGAACCAAAATTATGACAATCCAATATTAAGAAGAAAACTAATTGCGCTTTCTAGTAAAGAAAATGATTTGAGAGATCAGGCAAAAGAGCTTATTTCAAAAGCCGATGACAAGGCCGAAACAAATGATAAAGATTATGTTTTTATCAATTTTATTCTTACTTATTTACCCAAAGGACTTGTTGGTTTATTATTGGCTGTGATATTATCTGCGGCAATGTCTTCAACGGCCTCGGGACTGAGTGCACTGGCATCTACAACAGCAATTGACATTTACAAACGGAATGTAAAAACGCCCAAATCTGAAAAACATTATGTAAATGCAACCAAACTATTTACTGTTTTCTGGGGAATTGTAGCTATCCTTTTTGCTTGTGTGGGAACTCTTTTTGAGAATTTAATACAATTAGTAAACATTATAGGTTCGGTATTTTATGGAACCGTTTTAGGGATTTTCTTGGTTGGATTTTATATTAAATACATCAAAGCAAAAGCTATTTTTTGGGGTGCAATTTGCTCTCAATTAACCATTTTTTATATTTATTACTTGGATGTTGTTAGTTTCCTTTGGTTGAATTTTATTGGAGCGGTATTAACGATTAGCATTTCCCTTATTTTACAGGGTATCGATTTTAGAAAAAAATAAATTAAGGAGATAATCTATCTATTTTCCAAGAAAAATCATCTTGCAATTGGTATCTAATTCGGTCATGCAAACGATTGGGACGGCCTTGCCAAAATTCAACTTCAACAGGTTTTACTAGGAATCCGCCCCAAAATTCAGGTCGAAGAATTTCCTTTCCTTGAAACTCAATTTCCAATTGTTTTAGCTTTTCTTCTAATACTGATCTCGAAGGAATAACTTCACTTTGATTGGAAACTATGGCGCCTAATTTACTTCCGTCTGGTCTGGATTCAAAATAGCCATCAGAAATATTGGGAGTTGTTTTTTCTGCAATTCCTTTGATAATTACCTGACGTTCTAAAGAGTGCCAAAAAAAAGAAAGACAAATATTAGGATTATTAGAAATGGCTTTTCCTTTTTCGGAATTATAATTGGTATAAAATATAAAACCTTCAAAGGTATATTTTTTCAAAAGTACGACGCGTGATTTTGGAAAACCATCTAATCCTATTGTAGCAACAGTCATCGCATTCACTTCATCTACTCCGCCAAAATCCTCTACTTCGTGAAACCATCTGTTGAATAAATTGATAGGATCTTCTGGAATTGTATTCTCCAAAAGTTCGCTTTTATCGTATGACTTTCTATAATTACTTAAATCTTCCATTAATTGCTATTATATTAAAACTCAAAACTTCTACCGTCATCTGCCAAAAGCACTTCAGGAAAAATGGTTGTAGCCTCTTCTTTAAACAAATCTATACTTTCGTATCGAGTTGAATAATGTCCTAAAACCAATTGCTTTACATTGGCTTTCAAAGCTATTCTTGCGGCTTGTTTTGCCGTACAATGCATTGTTTTTTCTGCTAAACTTTCCTCTGTATCTAAAAAAGTAGCTTCGTGATACAACACGTCTACATTTTCAATAATAGGGATAATTGCTTCGTTATAAACGGTATCCGAGCAAAAAGCATAACTTTTTGCAGGAATTGGGTCGAAGGTCAATTTTTCATTCTCAATTATACGACCGTCATCCAGAGTAATGTCTTTTCCGTTTTTAATCTTTTGATAATAGCATTTATCAATTTCATAATTTTGAACGGCATCCAAATTCAATTTTCTATCTCCAATTTTTTCTTGAAATAAAAATCCATTGGTATACACCCTATGTTTTAGTGGAATTGTTTTCACAATAACTTTAGCATCTTCAAAAACAACTTCGCTTTCCTTTGAATTCAATTCATGAAAAAACAAACCATAATTCGTCCAAGAATTAGATAATTTCAGTTGTAATTTAATCACTTCTTCAATGCCTTTTGGACCATAAATATGCAAATCTGTTGTGCGATTAAGCAACATAAACGTTGAAACCAAGCCAACCAAACCGTAAAAATGATCCCCATGCAAGTGGGATATAAAAATATGATTGATTTTTGAAAACCGAATCTTATTTTTTCGCAATTGCACTTGCGTTCCTTCCCCGCAATCAATTAGAAACAGCCGATTTCTGATTTCTAATACTTGTGAAGTTGGATTTGTAAACGTTCGTGGCGTTGCTGCATAGCAACCAAGTATGGTTAGATTCAATTTATTGTTTATTTGGTTATTTGGTTATTTAGCAATTCATTGAAGATAGTCGTATTCGATTAAGACGTTAACCGAATAAACAATTACACTTAAAACCCCAAATCTCGTTCAATTTCTTCCATTTCGATAATATCGTGTGCTTCCAAAACTGAAGGAACAACAAGTATAGATTTTGGAACGGCATTAAAATCAATATTTTCAGCTACAATCACAAATGATTTTTTTCCTTTTCTATGGATTTTGGATAAATCAGAAAAAGCTTTAACAGAGGTAATTGTAGTCGTTTTATCGTGAGTAACATCCAAAATCAAATTCTGATGTTTGTAACTTTCGTGCTGATTGGTTACTTTTTCTAAAAATGCAACACTATCTCCCTGTGTATCTTTGATAACAGTTGTATGCCCCTTTACATCTACTTTCATGGACTATAAATTTAAGTATTATTGAATTTTTGAAGCTAATAAATAAATGACAGCCATTCGCACAGCGACTCCATTTTCTACTTGGTTCAAAATTAAAGATTGTTGAGAATCAGCCACATCAGAAGTGATTTCGACCCCGCGATTAATAGGTCCTGGGTGCATGATTACGATTTCTTTATTAAGTGAATCTAAAAGTGCTTTATCCAAACCATATTGTTGTGCATATTCCCTCGTAGAAGGAAAAAAGTTAACATCCATTCGTTCGTTTTGAACGCGTAACATATTTGCTACATCACACCATTCCAATGCTTTACGTAAATTAGATTCAACTGAAACTCCAAGTGATTCAATGTGCCTAGGAATTAACGTTTTAGGACCACAAACTTTCACTTCCGCTCCTTGCATTTGCAAAGCATAGATATTGGAAAGTGCTACTCGGGAATGCAAAATATCACCAACAATTACCACTTTTTTTCCTGCAACTTCGCCTAATTTTTCTCTAATAGAATAACTATCTAATAAAGCTTGCGTTGGATGTTCATGTGCACCATCACCAGCATTGATAATACTTGCTTTTACATTTTGCGATAAGAAATGAGCAGCTCCAGGATTAGCGTGTCGCATCACCACCATATCCACTTTCATTGAAAGGATATTGTTTACGGTATCAATTAGGGTTTCTCCTTTTTTAACTGATGATTGTGCCGCAGAAAAACTAATTACATCAGCAGAAAGTCTTTTTTGAGCCAATTCAAAAGATAGCTTTGTTCGCGTACTATTTTCAAAAAAGATATTGGCAATAGTAATGTCTCTAAGTGAAGGTACTTTTTTAATGGGACGATTAATGACTTCTTTAAAATGATCGGCAGTTTCAAAAATAAGGTCAATATCCTTTTTGGTGATATTTTTTATTCCTAATAAATGATTTACACTTAATTCGCTCATTTTTTATAGTGTTGATTGTTTATTTATCGTTGGAATCAAATAAACAGCATCTTCGCCATCTTGTTCTTTCCAACATACTTTTACTTTTTCATTATTTATTGCATCTACTTGGCGGCCTCTATAATCAGGCTGAATGGGCAAATCACGACTAAATCTTCGGTCTATCAAGGTTAAGAGCTCAATTGCAGAAGGCCTTCCAAAAGACTGTATAGCAGTTAAAGCTGCGCGGATACTTCTTCCGGTATATAAAACGTCGTCAATAAAGACTATCTTTTTATCTTCAACAAGAAAATTAATTTGAGTTTTATTGGCTTCTAATACTTTATCATTTCTTCTAAAATCATCTCTAAAAAAAGTAATATCGAGATAACCCAATGCTATTTTTTGAATTTTATATTCGTTCTCCAACAAGTTTTTTAAGCGTTCTGCCAAGAAAGTTCCACGAGGCTGAATTCCAATGAGTATTGTATTTGAAAAATCAAGATGCTTTTCAATCAATTGACAAGCCAAACGATGAAGAATGATATTGACTTCCTTTGAAGTGAGCAATACTTTTTGACTCATATTGAAGTGTTTTGTTTGGTTATGCAAATATATAATTTTTTTGGAGACTTAGTATACTGATTTTTTGAGATATACAAAATAATTAAGCACAATGCAACAGTAACAAAAAAACTCCTGATTTCTCAAGAGTTTCTAGTTGTAAATATTAAGTGAAATTAAGAATACATTTTTGTTCTTAATTCTTGAACGCCTTCATTGTCTAAATATTCGTCAAAAGTCATGTATCTGTCAATTGCCCCTTTTGGTGTCAATTCAATCACCCGATTACCAACGGTTTGAGAAAATTCATGATCATGAGTTGTAAAAATTACAGAACCTTTAAAGTTTTTTAACGAATTATTGAATGCTGTGATTGACTCTAAATCCAAATGATTGGTGGGTTCGTCAATCATCAAAACATTAGCACGTTGCATCATCATTCGTGACAACATACAACGTACTTTTTCTCCTCCAGATAAAACTCTACTGGTTTTCAGAGCTTCTTCGCCAGAGAAAATCATTTTTCCAAGAAAGCCACGAATATTAACTTCATCCCGTTCTTCTTCGGTTTTTACCCATTGTCGCAACCAATCTACTAATGAATAATCATTTTCAAAGAAAGAGTGATTGTCAACTGGTAAATATGCTTGAGTTGTAGTAACTCCCCAATCAAATGTACCTGAATCGGCTTTTTGCAAACCATTCAAAATGTCATAAAAAGCAGTTGTAGCTCGAGAATCTTTCGAAAATAAAATAATTTTATCGCCTTTAGCCATATTCAAATCTACCCCTGTAAATAATATATCATCATCTATAGAAGCACTTAAATTTTGAACATTCAATATTTGGTCTCCGGCTTCCCTTTCCTGATCAAAAATAATAGCAGGATAACGACGGCTTGAAGGCTTAATTTCGGAAATATTCAATTTAGAAATCATTTTCTTTCGAGAAGTCGCTTGTTTTGATTTGGCTACATTCGCACTAAAACGACGTATAAATTCTTCTAATTCTTGTTTCTTTTCTTCCGCTTTCTTGTTTTGTTGCGCACGTTGTTTTGCAGCCAGCTGACTTGATTCATACCAGAAAGTATAATTTCCGGAATAGTGGTTTATTTTACTAAAATCAATATCTGAAATATGTGTACAAACTGCATCTAAAAAGTGTCTATCGTGTGAAACTACAATTACTGTATTTTCATAATTTGCCAAGAAATTTTCTAACCAAGCGATTGTTTCAAAATCCAAATCGTTGGTAGGCTCATCCATAATAAGCAAATCGGGATTTCCAAAAAGTGCCTGGGCCAAAAGGACACGAACTTTCATCTTCCCTTCTAAATCGGCCATCAATGTATAATGACTGTCTTCGGTAATCCCAAGATTTGACAACATTGAAGCAGCATCTGAATCGGCATTCCAACCGTTCATTTCTTCAAATTGTACTTGCAACTCCCCTATTCTATCCGCATTTTTATCATCATAATCGGCATACAAAGCATCCATTTCTTTTTTAACGGCATACAAAACTTTGTTCCCCATCATCACCGTTTCTAAAACCGTGCTTTCGTCGAACATGTTGTGGTTTTGATTTAAAACCGACATTCTTTTTCCTGGTTCCAAGTGAATGTGTCCAGCTGTAGGATCCATTTCACCTGTAATAATCTTTAAAAAAGTTGATTTTCCAGCACCGTTTGCACCAATAACTCCGTAAATATTACCGTGGGTAAAAACGGTATTTACTTCGTCAAACAAAATTCTTTTGCCAAACTGAACTGATAAATTATTAACTGATAACATTGATTTTCTATTTAAATAAAATTTCTGCAAAAATAGAAAAAATACCTGAATTTCTGCCATTTCATTGCTATAAAAAGACGCCTATTTTAATTTAACTATCTATTAACATTGATTTTAGATTGTACTCAATATTTTTGTACGTAGCGCTATGAAAATGAAATTACCCAAATCGTCCTTATTACTTCTATTTCCTACTATAATTCTAATGTATTTGAGTTCTTGTAATAAAGAATTTAAATCCAGTGATTATCGAGCGTATTTTGGTGGAGAAGTTACAAATCCTACAAATCGTTTCGTCTATTTTTCTAAAGATGGTATTATTACAGACACTATTCCGCTTCATAAAGACAATACTTTTTTTATCCAATTCGATTCTTTAGCTCCAGGAATGTACTCGTTTAAACACGATCCAGAATATCAATATGTCTATTTTGATAAAAACGACAGTATTATGGTTCATATAAATTCCAAAGATTTCGATGAATCTATCATTTTTTGTGGAAGAGGCGATACCAAAAACAATTACTTGATGGAATCGTATTTAAAAAACGAATCGGATAAAGAAAAAATGTTTGATGTTTATGATTATGATATTTCAAAATTTATATCCAATATAGATTCAACATATAAAATAAATAAAAAATCATACAATATTCATAAGAACGATATTAAATGGAGCAAAAACTTTGATGAATATGCAAAAGCTTCATTAGATTTTAATTACTTTTCCAAAAAAGAATTGTATCCAGTTATCCATAAATTGAGAACCGCAGAAGATATTTTCGAAAAATTACCCAAACAGTATTATAATTACAGGAAAAATATTGATTTTAACAATGTTCAATTAGCTACTTATTCTCCTTTTGTGATGTATTTATCTCATTTATTAAATAATTTAGGATCGGTAAAATACCATAATCATTTCTCTGATGTTGATTTGGCATTAACTACAAACATTAATAAATTGAATATTGCAGATACTTTGATAAAGAACGAAAAAATAAAAAATAGTATCCTCAATAATATTGCGTTTTCATATTTGTTAGAAGATCAAAATATGGTAAACAATTTGAAATTCCTTGAATCTTATAGAAAATTTTCTACCGATAACAGCAAGAAAAATGAGATTCTAAAGATTGGAAATGCCATTCAATTATTAATTGCCGGAAATCAATTGCCTGAAGTAGGCCTTATAGATAAAGACGGATTGACCATTTCTTCTAATTCATTTGTAAAGAAAAAATCCGTTTTGTTCTTTTATACAAAAGAAGCTTTAACGCATTTAGCAGCAGCTCACAAAAAAGTATTGACGCTTAACCAAAAACATCCTGATTATCAATTCATTGCAATAAATCTTGATAAAGATCAAGGCGAATGGGTTGATTTGTTGTCAAATTACAAATTTGAAGGAATTCAAGAATACCGTTGCGCCAATTTTGAAGATATTAAAAATAAATGGGCAATTACCAAAATTCACAGAGCATTGGTTTTGAATGAAAATGGTAAAATAAAAAATGCTTTTACGAATTTGTTCGATGTTAAATTTGAAAACGAATTAAAATAGATTGTCAATAATATAATAAAAAAGCGGTTTTCTGATTTGAAAACCGCTTTTTTTTATATCTGAAATAATATTAATTATTTATTTCCTTTTTCAAAGTCCGCAATAAACTGTGCCAAACCAATATCTGTTAAAGGATGTTTCAATAACCCTAAAATTGCTGAAAGAGGACCTGTCATTACATCTGCCCCAATTTTAGCACAATTTACAATGTGCATCGTATGACGAACAGAAGCTGCGAGAATTTGAGTTTCATATTCATAGTTATCATAAATCAATCGGATTTCTTCAATTAATGACAATCCATCTGTAGAAATATCGTCTAATCTTCCAATAAACGGAGAAACATAAGTTGCTCCTGCTTTTGCAGCTAATAAAGCTTGACCAGCAGAAAAAACTAATGTTACATTGGTGCGAACTCCTTTGTCTGAGAAATATTTACAAGCCATGATCCCCTCTTTAGTCATTGGCAATTTAACTACTATTTGTGGATGCAAGTCAACTAATTCTTCGCCTTCACGAAGCATTCCATCATAATCAACGGCATTTACTTCGGCACTTACATCGCCATCTACACTATTGCAAATATCAACGTAATGCTTCAAAATATTATTTTTTCCTGTGATTCCTTCTTTTGCCATTAAGGACGGATTGGTCGTTACACCATCTAAAACTCCAAGGGCTTGAGCTGCTTTAATCTCGTTTAAATTTGCTGTATCAATAAAAAATTTCATAGATATGATTTTAATAATGGTTCATAGTAATTGATTGTAAATTTACAACTTATAATGGTTCATTAGTATTTTTTCGTAGACTTTATCTGGTAAAATTCGCTTCAAAACAATTGAGAATTTCTGAATAAAACTTCCCACTTTATAATGAATTTTAGGATTTTGAGTTTCAATAATATTAAAAATAGCTTTTGCAACTTCTATTGGATTGTTTCCACTATCAACTTGTTCGTCCATCATTTTTAAAGTAGCGCCATATGAAACTTCGTATGCCGAATTCTTAATAACGGGTGCGTGAAATCTGCCCGAAGCGATGTTGGTAGCAAAATCTCCTGGTGCCACGTTGGCGATGTTGATTCCAAATGGTTTGACCTCCATGCTCAATGCTTCTGAGATGAGTTCTAAAGCTCCTTTTGAAGCAGAATAAATACCTCGGTAAGGCAAACCCATATATCCTGCAATAGAAGTAATATTGATTATTAAACCTGATTTTTGAGAACGCATTTGAGGTAAAGCTGCTTTCATGACTTCTATTGGGCCAAAGAAATTGGTTTCAAAATTATTTTTGATTTCCTCAGACGGTATTTCTTCTATTGGTCCTGTGATTCCAACTCCCGCATTGTTGATAACAACATCTAATCGACCTGAAAGTGTGATTATTTTTTGAATTGTATTTTGTATGGATTCGGTGTTACGAACATCTAAGGCAAGCAATGGAAAAACGGAGTTTGTAATTCGCTCTGGATTTCTGCTAGTACCATAAACGATGCATCCTTTGTAATGCAAAAATTCTCCGATAGATTTACCAATTCCTGATGAAGCGCCTGTTATAAGAACTACTTTATTCATAAAAAATATTTATTCTTTAGTACTTGAATTTATTCAAGAATGTAAATATAGTTATTTACGGGAATTGAAAATAGGATTTTGGAAATCAAATGTTGTGAATTAGTCCCGATTGCAGCGAAAATCCTTTTTCTTTTTTCTTAAAAAGGAAAAGATTGAAGCGAAAAGCGGGTGCAAACGTGTGGAAAGCAAGTTCGCAGTACTCCAAAAAAAAATCCTCCAAATTGGAAGATTACTTTATTAAAAAAAGGCAAGCGACCTACATCGCATCGCTCAACCACTTACCCTTGCTATGTTCCCATCCTGGGGGATTTCGCAGGAGCAGATCGTGTAGGACTTGCCGTTGCAAATATACAATTAATTTGTATTTTTACAACCGAATTAATAAACTTTTGTGTTGTATCTTGCAGGGCATTTAAAAATCATTATGAAAAATTATAACCTACTCTCAATCATTTTATTAGGCTTGATTGTTATTGGCTGCAACGGTTCTAAATCGGCTGTGGAGAACTATTTTAGCTTTGATGAAAGCAAATATAAATCGGAATATTTCAATAGCGATTCCGTTTCATTGCAACTATTGAATTCTCAAAACAAGAAAATTGACAGTATTGTTTATTTTGTAAATGAGAAAAAAATTGGTTCTAAGAAAGGTATGGAAGCCGTTACTTTTAATTTGAAAGATCAAAAATTGGGCTATCAAAATTTGAAAGCTCAGGTTTATTTTGAAGACGAAAACCAAGAAATAACGTCTCGAGTAGAGCTAGTTTCTGACATTGTTCCAAAGTTATTGAAATTCACTATTGTAAATACATACCCGCACGACACCTCATCGTTTACGGAAGGTTTAGAGTTTTTTAGAGACACTTTATATGAAGGAACTGGACTTCGTGGTTTTTCTAATTTATTAAAAACAGATTATAAAACGGGAAAAATATACAAGTCTTTGAAGTTGGACGCTGGTTATTTTGGTGAAGGAATTACTTTTATTAATAACAAATTGTATCAATTGACTTGGGAAGAAAAAGTAGGTTTTATATACAATGTTGATACTTGGAAAGTTGAAAAAACGTTCGCTTTTGACAAGCCAATTGAAGGTTGGGGAATGACAAATGACGGAAAATACATTTATCAATCTGATGGAACAGAGAAAATATGGAAAATGAATCCAGCTACTCAAAAAATGATTGATTATGTGAATGTATATTCTGGAAGTAGCAAGATAAAAAGCGTTAATGAATTGGAGTTTATCAACGGAAAAATTTATTGTAATATCTGGCAAAAAGACGCAATTGCGATTGTAAATCCTGAAAATGGTAAAGTAGAAGGAATTATTAATTTGGCCAGCCTACGCAAATTTATAAAACATGAAGAAGCTGAAGTATTGAATGGAATTGCCTATAATCCGAAAACGAAAACCATTTTTGTGACAGGGAAAAAATGGGAGAAAATGTTTGAGATTTCAGTTTCTGAGTAGATTCGATTTTTGAAGTTATAAAAAAACCGTCTTGTTTTGAAGCAAGACGGTTTTTTTTGAAGCTAATTAATCTTTTTGAGATTTTAAAGCAAGATTGTAAATTACAAGTCCAAATCCAATTTTATTGATAGCATCTGCAATGTTGTAAACTACATCTACGCTCCCTTTTCCAAGGAATTGCGTGTACCATCCGTCAGTTCCTAACATGTATCCTAATGGATAAATAGCCCAACCTACTAGCACGAACCAACATAAAATTTTGTGGGCAGCTAAAACGTTTCCACCAGCTGTTGCAGCTAATTTAGAAGCACTTCCTAACCAAATTTCATAAACAATTACGAAATAAGCTACTCCAGAGATTAATCCCCAAAATGCAGCTTGGTCAATGAATACGGTTTCTCCTAAGTAGCCCGTAACTAACATTACTACAGACAATACAATCATTTTCCATAATAAATCTGTTTTTGCGCCAGCTACTTTTAGTATTAAGAAGAACTCAACACACATTAATGGCACTGTCAAAATCCAATCCACATATCTAAAGAATGTAGGCGATTCTTGGAATTCAGCCCAATATTCTTTCATGTAGAAATAATGTACCGCTGCGATGAAGGTAATTAAACCAGATACCAATACAGAAGTGCGCCACTTTTTATCAAATTGACTTAATGATAAAAAGAAAAATGCAGATGCAGCCATCATAGCCATGCATCCAACGAAGAAAGTGAAACCTACATAATCAGTAGGTGCTAACTTTCCAATCAAACTTGGGATAAACATAAAATTTGTCATAATTAATTTGGTTAAATTGGTAACAAAAATATTTTTGTTGAACCAAATGTAATAAAAGTTAAACAATATAAAAACATTTTGTTTCTTTTTTTTTAACTATTTTTATAAAAAAATTATAAATGTATTATGAAATATTCAAATTTCGCAATTGTATTAAGCTTTTTCGGGTTGTGGCTAGATTCCTTCATTTCTAATAATACCCAAGTAATTGTTGGATTTGCATTGATTTTGACCTTCGGAATATTACATGGAGCTAACGATTTACTTTTGATTAAAAAGATAGGTTCTAATAAAAAACCATTACCCTTATTAAAATTACTTCTTTATTATTTAATTGTAGTTGGATTTGGAGCGCTTTTGTTTTGGATTGTTCCTTGGTTCGCCTTGTTACTTTTTATAGTAGTTAGCGGCTATCATTTTGGGGAACAACAATTTCAAAATATAGAAAAAAGCATCATATTCAAAACATTTGAATTTACTTATGGTTTGTTTATTCTAATGTTACTTTTTATTTTTCACATAAAGGAAGTTCAAGAAGTCATAAGAAATATAACCTCGATAAAGGTTTCAGAAAGTTATTTTTTGGTAGGATTAGTAATTACTACCTTAATATTAGTAATCTTAGGGTTTTACTTTTCTCAAAAATTAATAGAATTCAAAAAAAAATGGATCTTGGAAACTTTCTATTTAGTAGTTTTTACTATTATATTTAAAGTTTCAAGTTTGATCTGGGGATTTGCAATTTATTTCATCTTATGGCACAGTATTCCTTCAATAATTAATCAGGTTATTTATTTGAATGGAGAATTTAACTGGAAGAATTTTGGTATTTATATTAAAACTGCCTTTGCGTATTGGTTGATTTCCTTAATAGGAATTGCAGTATTGTATTTATTATTTAAAGATGTCACAATATTTAATGCGCTATTTTTCTCTTTCTTGGCAGCAATAACCTTTCCGCATGTTTTGGTCATTTATATTTTATCCAAAAAGAAATAAAAAAAACCGTCTTATTAAAATAAGACGGTTTTAGTATTTTTTGAAGCTAATTAATCTTTTTGAGATTTTAAAGCAAGATTGTAAATTACAAGTCCAAATCCAATTTTATTGATAGCATCTGCAATGTTGTAAACT